>JANOCF010000861.1:0-9389 GCA_031412055.1 Holophagales bacterium
TGAATAGACTTACAGGCGATAGAAGGTCACGGTGATGGCCTAGCCGGATACACCCTGCTGATATTCGACCAGGTCCGCGAAGCGGAGAACCGCGCCGAGGCCGGTGCCGAGCCCTCCGCGGCGCAGCACGAGGGCCGGATCGATGGGTCCCGTGTCGTCGCAGCCGTCCTGGAGAGCGACTTCCAGGTTGCGGATGGGGGGACCGACGTCCCGGGCCACGACCCGGATGCCGCCGTTGCGGCCGGCGCCGGAGTCCTGCACCACCATCACCTCACCGTGGATGCCGTACTTGACGATGTTGGTCGCCAGCTCCGAGACGGCGATGGCGATCTCGGTGGCGCGCCGGGAGCCCAGGCCGAACTGCAGCGCCATCTCCTGGGCACGCTTGCGGGCGATCAACACGTCGCCCATGGCACGCACCGGGAAGGAGCGTTCAAAGGCGCTGGGCGGGGAGGACACCAGAATCTCCACCTGGTTGCCGGATCAGAGAAGCCGGTCGCCGTAGGTACCGGTCCGAGCCTCGGCCTTGCGAGTGAGCTGCTCGATCTGCTGCGTCTCGCGCAGATGGAACTGGAGCGCGTCGCGCAGGTTGCGCATCGTCCGGACGCCGGTCAGGTCGACCCCGATGTGCGTCAGCGTCTGGGCGATGCCCGGGTTGATGCCGGACAGGATGCAGTCGGCGCCCAGGAGACGGACTGCCTTGGCCATCTTGATGAAATGGTCGGCGGTCTTGGTGTCCATGACGTCGATGCCGGTGATGTCGACGATGGCCGTGCGCGCCTGCTTGGCGACGATCATCTCCAGCAGGGTCTCGGTCATCTCGGCGCTGCGCTGGCTGTCCACGATGCCCACGACCGGCAGGCAGAGCACGCCGGCCCAGACCTCGATGATCGGCGTGGAGAGCTCGCGGATCGCGGCCTGTTGCCTTTCGATCGTCTCCAGCTTCGCCTCGAGCTCGCGGTTGGCGGTCTCGTGTTTGATGAGCGCCTCGGTCAGCGCCCCCTTCGCGGCCCTGAGCTCCTTGACGAAGATCATGAACGCGGTCTCCAGCTCCGTGAACGTGTCCTCCTCCATGTTGCTCTCGAGCAACGCGAGGCAGGCATCGAACTCGTCGACGGAGGCGTAGGAGAGCGCCTCGATGACGTTCTGCAGGCGCTCGTGCGTAATTCTTACGGGAGCGTCTTGTTCGCTCATAGCCATCCTGATTTCTCCTCAGCGGCGCCGCGGCGCCGCGCTATCTTTCAGCATCAGAAAACCCTGCTCATTTCGGAGCATGGCCGTTCCCTTCCGGCTCCCCCGGTATTTCCCCCAACTGGCCTTCCGCCTGGTAGCCCATCACCAGCGCCGTGGCATCGTCGTGATCCCGTCCCCACTGCTCCACGATCCGCCGGGCCACATCCACGGGGGCGCCGGGCAGGCACGACTTGAGATTGCCGCGGGTGGAGACACCGTCGCTGAGGACAGCGTAGATGTCTCCAGGCTTCATCTGGAACCGCATGACCTTGGACGTGCGCAGGTTGTGGCCCACGATGCCCGCGACGCAGAACACGCTGGGGGCGATGCCGGAGAGGCACTGCACCTCGATGTTGCCCACGCCGCAGAACTCGCCCTCGCCGTTCTCTTCGACCTTGAGGATGCCCACCGCCGCGCCGCGTGTGGAGCGCAGCTCCTTGTGGCAGCGCATCAGCATCGGCTCGACCGACAGGTCCAGGTTGGCGCGGATCACCTCGGACGCCTTCTCGGCGGCCACCCACGACTCGAAGCCGTGGCCCAGGCCGTCGATGACGGCGGCCAGGAAGGTTCCGTTGGTCTCTTCGATCACGAAGCAGTCCCCGCAGACCGTGAGGCCCTTGAAGGGACGGCTGAAAGCGCCTGACTTCATCGTTCTCCCCGGAACAGGCAGGTGACCTTCGTGCCGCGGCCAGGACCGGTGTCGAGATGGAAGTCGTCCACCAGCTTCTTGACGGCCGCGAGCCCCTTGCCCATGCCCCGTTGTGATTTGTACGTGCCGGCCCAGATCTCGTCGAGCTTGCGCTGATCGATGCCCGGGCCCGTGTCGGACGCCACGATCTGCAGGGTGGGCCCGCGGTCGTCTTTGTGCGACCGGAACTCCACGGTGCCCTTGCCGGCGTAGAAGACGATGTTGCGCGCCAGCTCGGAGACCGCCGTGGCCACTTTCACCGAGGTGAACTTGGACAGCCCGATGCGCACCGCTTCCGACCAGGCCTCCAGGCGCGCCGTGGCGATGTCCTTCTCAAGCTCGATGGCGAAGCGCCTCGTGACGTCCCCATCCGTCCTGCCGCCAGCGCCGCCAATGCCGCCAGTACCGCTGATACTGCCAGTACCGTTGATACTGCCAATGCCGCCAGTACCTCCGATACTGCCAGCACCGCCGATCCTGACGGCGCTACCCGCCGTCGTCGCCTGCACGGCGGCCGGACTGAGGTCGGACGCTCCCAGCACGCGGGCGCAGGAGGCGATCAGCTCCGCACTGTTGCTCCGCGCGAAGAGCCGGACCGAGCTCTCGAGCTCGGTCATGATCGTCATCCGGTCCTGCGGCGTGAGCTGCTGCACGGAACGCGCAGCCAGCCCGCCAAGGCGGTTGAAGATGCTCCTCTGGGTGATCGTCGAGATGGTCCCGGCGAGGATCGCCCCGACTTCGATCTCGACTGTCTTCATGACTGCAGAAGCTCGAGCCTCTCCAGCGCCAGGTCCAGGTTCAGGGCCGTGTTCACCGAGTCCAGCTCGACGCCCATTTCGATCAGCGTCATGGCCACCGCCGGACGGATGCCCACGATGTAGCACTCGGCGCCCATGAAGCGCACCGACTTGCCGATGTCGTTCAGGATGCGGGTGATGTAACTGTCGATGATCTCCACGGCGGAGACGTCGAGGATGACCCCCTTGGCGTCCGTGGTACGGACGCGCTCCATGAGCGACTCCTGGAGCCCAAGGGCCAGACGGTCGTGCAGCTCGGTCTGGATGCTCACCAGGAGGCAGTCGCGGATCCGGATGATCGGCAGGCTCTCGTCTTTCAAGCTTTGCTACCTCAAGTGCTCCGAGTGAGTTGCCGGAATGACTGCCGAGAGCAAGCTTCGCCCTCTAGGCGGTTCGCGTTCCGGACAGTCCATGCCTCCTGGGGGGTTCTCGGGTGCTACGCGCCCCGTCCCTTACCGGCATTCGGCATCAGAGTTGTGCACTCGCACTTGTAGCACATTGACGAAGATGAGTCCACCGGATGTGGTAATCCAGCGAGCGCCGGCGATCGGAAGAGGAAGGGTTTCGGAGTGGGCGCCGGGCGGCGCCTGCACTCAATTCGTGCGCGACGTGCGGGGCAGCTCTGCGATCTCCTGGCTCCTCAAGGTCTCCAGGAAGACGCGGTTCTCTCCCTCGCGCAGTCGAACGTGGTCGGCGGGAATCCGGACGTGCGGACCCTCGCCATCGGTGAGCTCTTCAGGCGCGGGGGCATCCCTGGGGCTGTCCCGGGGGGCGGCTCCCGGCATGGCTCCGGCGTGCTGCCGGGCACCGGCGTTGTAATGCTCGTTGATCTTGGTCTCGGCCACGGTCGGGTCCGGGTCGGTCAGCGTGCTGGCCTTGGGATTGAGGGTCTCGTTCGGATGGGGCGAGCCCGGCAGGGTAGGCACGAGCTCGACGTCGAGATAGCGGCCGTCCTGGAGGACGTCATGAACCCGGCCGACGCGGACGGCGTCGGCCGAGATCACGTCCCAGCCGCGAATATCCGAGATCTCCAGCGGATGTGCGGTGGAGCCGGTCCGCTCGGAACGATGCATGCTCAGGCCGCCTCCAGCAGGCTCTCGGCCAGGACCTCGGCGTACTGGCGCAGCGCGGGCGGCTGCTGCTCGATGGAGACGCCCGCCGCGGACGCGCCGGTATCCACCGCCGTATCGTCGTCGCGGTCTTTCATCTGCGAGAGGCCCCAGAGCACCAGCGTGAGCAACGCCAACCCGAGGATCCAGGGCAAAAGGTTCCGACGCTCCTTCCGTTCCACTCTGATTTCGGCCACGGTGTGCCTCCTAGCTGTGTTACCGGTTCTGACCGGACGATCAGGAACTCCGATGCGATCGTCGTCCCGCGTCAAGGGTTCATTGCAAGGACCGGGCCTGCAAGGGAAGGGAAAGGTTGAAACGTCACCCCTCCCGCATGCGTATGGACACCAGACACACCAGTGGTCCTGGTCGAAGTGGATAGACTGGGCTGCCTGAAAGGGGAAACCATGAAACGGACGGCCCTTCTTCTACTTGTCTTTGTCCTGGCGCTGCCCGCGCTCGGCCTGGCCCAGACGGCACCGGCCCCCGCGCCGCCTTCGGGGGTCTCCGCCGTGGAGGACCCGGTTGATCCAGTCGTGGCCACCGAGGCCTACCTCGCGCGCCTGACTCCGGAGCAGCGGGCGAAGTCCGACTCCTATTTCGAGGGGGGCTACTGGCTGCAGGTCTGGGACTTCCTGTATGGCCTGGCCGTGGCCGCGCTGCTCCTGGGCACCGGCCTGTCGGCACGCATGCGCGACCTCGCCGAGCGGGCGACCCGCTTCCAGCCGGTCCAGATCTTCCTTTACTGGCTGCAGTACCTGGCCGTGACGACGATCCTCACCTTCCCGCTGGCCCTCTACGAAGGCTTCTTCCGGGAGCACAAGTACGGCTTGTCGACCCAGGACTTCGGCGCCTGGATGGTCGACGTCCTCAAGGGAACGGCCCTGGGAGCGGTCATGGGCGGGCTCGCGGTCGTGGGGATCTACACGATCTTCCGGCGGGCGCCCCGCACCTGGTGGATCTGGGGGACGGCGGCCTCACTGGTCTTCCTGATGATCAGCGCCTTGATCGCTCCGGTCTTCATCGCTCCGATCTTCAACACCTACACGGAGCTGAAGGACCCGAATCTACGCGCTCCCATCCTGTCGCTGGCACGGGCCAACGGCATCCCGGCCGAGCACGTCTACGTCTTCGACGCCTCCAAGCAGACCAACCGGGTCAGCGCCAACGTGAGCGGCTTCCTGGGAACGCTGCGGATCTCGCTCAATGACAACCTTTTGAACCGGGTCTCGCCGGGCGGGGTCGAGGCCGTGATGGGGCATGAGATGGGGCACTACGTGCTCAATCACGTCTACGAGTCGATCCTCTGGTTCGGGCTGGTGCTCCTGCTGGGCTTCGCCTTCCTGCGCTGGAGTTTCCAGCGGGCGGTGCAGCGCTGGGGCGCGCGCTGGAGAGTGAGGGAAATCTCGGACATCGCCGGCCTGCCGCTGCTCACCGTCCTGTTCTCGATCTACTTCTTCGTCCTGACCCCGCTCAACAACACGTTCATCCGCACCAACGAGGTGGAGGCGGACATCTTCGGGCTCAACGCCGCCCGCCAGCCGGACGGCTTCGCGGAGACCGCGCTCCTGCTCGGCGAGTACCGGAAGCTTCATCCCGGTCCGATTGAGGAGTGGTTCTTCTTCGACCACCCGAGCGGCTACAACCGGATCCTGATGGCGATGAAGTGGAAGGCGGAGAACCGGTAGCCCTTCAGAACCTGTCCCCAGAGGCGCTGACGGATCCTCAAGAGCGGGCGGGGCTCTTTCCCGCGCAGCGGAGGGCAGGGTAGAAGGTTTTCATTCTGCCCAGCCCTTCGCCCGCTCGACCGCCCTGGACCACAGCACGCGCATCTCCGCGGCGCGGTCCCGGCCCTCGGGCTCGAACACCCGCTCCACCCGCCAGTGGGCGGCCAGATCTTCGGCACTCCTCCAGACTCCTACGGCGAGGCCGGCCAGGTAGGCGGCGCCCAGTGCGGTGGTCTCCCTCACGGTGGGACGCGCGACGGGGACCCCTCCGAGATCGGCCTGCATCTGCATCAGGAGATCGTTCTCCGCGGCGCCGCCGTCCACCCGCAGCTCCGACACCGCGACGCCCGCGTCTCCTTCCATGGCCGCGAGCACGTCGGCGACCTGGTGGGCGATCCCTTCCAGGGTGGCGCGGGCGAGATGAGCGGCCGTCGTGCCGCGGGTGATGCCCACCAGGGCTCCCCGGGCATGGGGATCCCAGTGCGGCGCCCCCAGGCCGGTGAAGGCGGGGACCAGCACCATTCCGCCGGAGTCGGACACGCTCGCGGCCAGCGACTCGATCTCCGCCGACGTGCGGACGATTCCGAGACCGTCCCGGAGCCACTGCACGGCCGCGCCGCCCACGAAGACGCTGCCTTCGAGGCAGTAGTCCGTGTGCCCTCCGAGCTTCCAGGCGGGCGAGGTGAGCAGCTCGTACTTCGAGCGGATGGGGCTCCGGCCCGTGTTCATCAGGAGAAAGCAGCCCGTGCCGTACGTGCACTTGGCCATGCCGGCGCGGAGACAGGCCTGTCCGAAGAGGGCCGCCTGCTGGTCTCCGGCCACCCCGGCGATGGGGATGGGGCCTCCAAGGAGTCCCGGCACGGTCTCGGCGTAGACCTCGCTGGACGACCGGACCTCGGGAAGGATCGGCCGCGGTACGTCCAGCGCCGCGAGCAGCTCGTCGTCCCAGGTCCCCTGGTGGATGTCGAAGAGGAGCGTTCGCGAGGCGTTGGTCACGTCCGTAGCGTGGACAGCGCCGCCGGTCAGGTTCCAGATCAGCCAGGAGTCGACCGTGCCGAAGGCGAGCCGTCCCGAGACGGCCGCGTCCCGCGCTCCGGGGATGTTCTCCAGCAGCCAGGCGATCTTGGTGCCCGAGAAGTAGGGGTCGAGCACGAGCCCGGTCTTCTTCCGGAAAGAGGCGAGATGGCCGTCGCGCTGCAGGCGCTCGCACTCGGCGGCGGTGCGGCGGTCCTGCCAGACGATGGCGTTGTAGATGGGCTGTCCGGTCTTGCGGTCCCAGAGGACCGTGGTCTCCCGCTGGTTGGTGATGCCGATCGCGGCTACGTCGCGGGCGCCGAGTCCAGCCTGAGAAAGAGCTTCACGGGCCACGGCGAGCTGCGTCTCCCAGATCTCCAGAGGATCGTGCTCCACCCATCCGGCGCGGGGAAAGATCTGCTGAAACTCCCTCTGGGCGACGGCCCGGATCGAGCCGGCCTCGTCGAGCACGATGGCACGCGAGCTGGTGGTCCCCTGGTCGAGGGCGAGGATGTGGGGCAAGGCGGCGTCCCTCCGGGAGGAACTCTACATCGTTGCTCCCCGCTGGCTCGCATTCCAAGCCGGCGCCTGCCCGGGGCAGCAAGGCCCAATGCGAAGGTCTACCTCCTCGACGTCAACCTCCGCCGCAGGGGTGGAGGCCCCTCTCTTCATCCTGGAGCCGCTGAAGAGCGCGGAAGAGTGTTGCGTGGGACGGCTTGTAGCCCAGGACCCAGAGCAGCTCAGTAGAGAGACCTGCTCGTCCGGCTGACGCTCGGTACCGCGCCGGAACAGGATGACCGAAGGCTTGCTCGTGGACCGAGTAGCCAGGAGAGTACCGAAGTCGGTGTCGGCGGAGACGACGATACGATCTTCTTCTCCGGCTCGATCGAAGATCACCTCGTCATCGGCTGCCTGAAGTCCATAGTCCCGCACATGGGCCGCAACGAAGCCGGCCCGGCGCAGCCCCTCGGCCACGAGGGGCGACAGCGCATTGTCTACGAGGAACCTCAAGAAGCTGCCAGGAGTGGCAGCTCGCGCTCGCGGACAGCCTCGGCGGCGAAGAGCAGGGCCTCGCGGATGTCGTCAGCCTCCAGATCCGGGTAAGCGTGCAGGATCTCGTCCTCGCTCATCCGGTCCGCCAGCATCGCGACCACTGTCGCGATGTCGCGACAGGGATCCGAAGCCCCCTGATGCAGGGGACGCCACCCATCTGGGCGGGAGAAACGGTGATTCGGGTGAACGTCATCGAGCGTACCTCCAAAGGAATTCTACTCCCCCTCGATCAGCTCCTCGAACCGCTGCTTGTGGGTGGCCTTCATGTAGGCCTCGTGGGGAGTGATCCGCTTCTGGTCGACCAGGGCCATCAGGGCGTCGTCCATCATCTGCATGCCCATGGAACGGCCGCTCTGGATGATGGTCTGGATCATCGGGGTGTTGCCCTCGCGGATCACGTTGGGCAGGCCCTGGGTCTTGAGCAGGATCTCGTTGACCGCGCAGCGGCCCTGGCCGTCGGCGGTGCGCAGCAGGAGCTGCGAGACGATGCCGGCCACGGACTCGGCCAGCGTCGTGCGCACCTGCGCCTGCTCCTCGGCGGGAAAGGCGTCGATCAGGCGGTCGATCGTGTTGGCCGCGCCGTTGGTGTGCAGCGTGCCGAAGACCAGGGCGCCCATCTCGGCCGCGGTGATGGCGAGCGAGATCGTCTCCAGGTCGCGCATCTCGCCCACGAGGATCACGTCCGCGTCCTGCCGGATGGCCGCCCGCAGCGCCGCTCCGAAGCTCTCCGTGTCGACCCCCACCTCGCGCTGGGAGAACACCGATTTCTTGTTCTTGTGCACGAACTCGACCGGGTCCTCGATGGTGACGATGTGCTTGCAGTAGGTGGTGTTGATGCAGTCGATGATCGCCGCGAGCGTCGTGGACTTGCCCGAGCCCGTGGGACCCGTCACCAGGACCAGCCCCTGCTGGAGGTGAGCCAGCCCCTCGATGGCCTTGGGGACGTTCAGCTTCTCGAGCGGGACGATCTCCTCCGGGATGATGCGGAAGACCGCGCCGGCGCCGTTCTCCTGCCGCAGGTAGTTGGCGCGGAAGCGGGCCATGCCTTCGATGCCGTAGGCGAAGTCGAGGTCTCCGCAGCCCTCGTAGTCGCTCCACTGCTCGTCGCTTGCGATCTCGCGGAGGAGCTCGCACATCGCGTCGTGGGTCAGCACCGGCCAACCCTCCACCGGCATCAGCGAGCCGTGGACGCGGATGCGCGGCTCCAGGCCCGCGGCCATGTGCAGGTCGGAGCCTTTGTTGGATCTCAGGTAGTGGAAGAGCTCGTGCATCCGGGGCGGCATGAATGATCTCCGATGTGGATCTCCGGGGCTCAGTTGGCGAACTTCGCCGGGTCTTCGGCGTTGCGCACGGCCTCTTCGCGGGTGATGACCTTGTTCTTGACCAGGTCGGCGAGGGACGCGTCGAGCAGGCACATGCCGTGGGAGGCGCCGGTCTGCAGCACGGAGCGGATCTGGAACGTCTTGTTGTCCCGGATCAGGTTGCCCACGGCCTTGTTGCAGAGCAAAATCTCCAGCGCCGCCACCCGTCCGCTGCCGTCCGCCCTGGCCACCAGCCGCTGGGAGACCACGGCGCGCAGCGACTCCGACACCATGGTGCGGATCTGCTCCTGCTGCGACGGCGGGAACACGCCCAGGATGCGGTTGATGGTGCGGATGGAGTTGTTGGTGTGCAGGGTGCCGAGCACCAGATGCCCCGTCTCCGCCGCGGTCAGCGCCAGGGAGACGGTCTCCAGGTCGCGCAGCTCGCCGATGGCGATGATGTCCGG
>JANOCF010000862.1:0-3796 GCA_031412055.1 Holophagales bacterium
CCAAGGTCCGGACGCTGCGCACCCGGCCGGTGAACCTCGGCGGCCGGGCCGCCACGTTCGAGGAGGACGTGGCGGTGGTCCAGCCCGATCCGCTGATTCAGATCGTGCAGCCCTCCAAGGTGACGGTGAAAGTACCCATTCAGCCACCCAGGATTCAGGACGACACCCCACAGGAACCGACGGAGGAGCCTTGAGCGCAGACCGAAATGATGGACCCCGCCTCTTTGGAACGGACGGCATCCGCGGCCGTTTCGGCGAGTTTCCCCTGGACCGCCCGACGGTGACGTCGCTGGCGGTGGAGCTCGCGGCCACGCTCAAGGAGAAGACCGGAGGTATCGGCGCGGCTCCCGAGATCGTTCTCGGCGGCGATACCCGGGCGAGCACGCCCGAGATCTGCCAGTGGCTGGCCGAGGGACTCGCCGCGGGCGGGGTCCGCGTGCGCTATGCCGGAGTGATCCCCACGCCCGGAGTCGCCTTCCTCGCCAGGCCGCTGGGAGCCGCCGCGGGCGTGGTCGTGTCCGCAAGCCACAACCCCTGGCCGGACAACGGCATCAAGCTCCTCGACCCGAACGGAGCGAAGTGGAGCGACGAGGACGAGCACATCCTGGTGCGCCGGCTGCGGGCGCGTCCCGCCGGAGAGGTTCCCGCTCTTCCGGACGGCCTGCCGGTCGAAGAGGGTCTCAAGCAGAGATACCTCGATCACCTGGCGTCTACACTGCCGGGCGACCGGCCGTTGAACGGGCTCAAGGTCGTCCTCGACACGGGCAACGGCGCGGCTTCCTTGTACGCGGGAGAGATCTTCGGGCGTCTGGGCGCCCGGGTGACCCTGCTCCACGCGGAGCCGAACGGCCGCAACGTCAACGAGAAGTGCGGCTCGACCGCTCCCGAGGAGATGGCCGCCCGGGTCGCCGCGGACGGCGCGGCCTTCGGAGCCGCCTTCGACGGCGACGCCGACCGTTGCATCCTGGCCGACGATCTCGGCGAGGTGCGGGACGGCGACGCCATCCTCTACCTCTGGGCCACCGCCATGAAACGGAGCGGCGAGCTCGAGCCGTCGAAGATCGTGGCCACCACCATGAGCAACCTGGGCCTGGAGCGCGCCCTGGACCGCGAGGGGATCGGGATCGCGCGCTGCAACGTGGGCGACCGCTACGTGGTGGAGACGATGAAGAAAGAAGGCATCCTCCTCGGCGGCGAGCAGTCGGGGCACATCGTCCAGAGCCACCTCGCGAGCACCGGGGACGGTCTCCTGACCGCGCTCCACATGGCCCGGCTGGCCCACGAGTCGGGCCGCCCGATGTCCGAAATGCTCGCCGGCTTCCGGCGCTACCCGCAGGTGCTCAAGAACATTCGCGTCGCCCGCAAGCCCGACCTCTCCACCGTCCCCAGCGTGGCCGCCGCCGCGCGGTCCGTGGAGGATCGCCTGGGCGCGGATGGTCGCCTGGTCCTGCGCTACAGCGGTACCGAGCCGCTGGCCCGGGTAATGATCGAAGGTCCGGACCAGCCCACCATCGAAGCCATGGCCGCCGAGCTGATCGGGGTGATTCAGGGGGAGTTGGGGTAGCTAGGCTGGCGGCAGCAGGCACTTGAAGCCCGCCTGCTCGAAATGCCGATCGTTGCTGAAGACGTCAACTGCAGCCTCCTCCTGCATTACCAAAAAACTGGCGCAGTCTACAAGACCCCAGGTCTTGTCCTCTCGATCGGTATAGAGGCTCAGAGCCCTTTCGAGCAGAGTTGGAGTCACCGTGAGTAACCGGGCATTCGGGCTGGAGCGGATCAGCTCGACGGCCATGGCAAAACGGATCTTGGCGCGTGTGCGGGCCAAGCCGTTGCCCGTCTCGGCTACGATCCAGTCGGTTAGAAGAATGAAGGAGCCTTGGCCGACGAGATCGGCCCAGCGAGATCTAGCCGTAGCATGGAGAGCATCGGAAGAATTCAACAACGCGAGCCAGCCGTTGGTATCGAGGAAGACGGTCCTAGCCGGCATCCCCCACCTTCGGGTGGCCGTACAAGTAGTGGTCGACGTTGGTAGCGAGATCCGGGATGCCCGTCTCGACCGCCAACTCGGTCATGCGCAGGAGAGGATCGAGATTAGCTGGCTCCAGCTCAATACGCACGGAAGCACCCTCCGGGAGATGGACTCCGGGTTCCAGAACGACCGTGTTGTCTCTCACCTTGCCTCGATACGCCATATCTACCCCTCTCCATGATACTCGAACCCTTCGGCATCGCGCGAGGCTGTGTTCGCTCTCCGGATGCCGGTCTCGAGTGACTCCTTCTCTCAAAGGAGCAATTGCCGACGTAGAAGGAGCGGCTCCTTGGGCATCAGGAGCCATCGCTTGTGGCTACACCGGCGCTCCTTACCGGCCGGCTGTCATTCCTTCAGCACCAGCAACCACTCCTTCAGGGTCAGGAGTGACCCCTTCGGTATAAGGAACCTGTCCAAGGCTTCAGGAGCCGCCCCTGATCCACAAGGGATCATCCCTTCCGGACAAGGAATCGCTCCTTCAGCTTCAGGAATCACACGCGGTGCTTCGGCGATGGCTCCTTCAGGAGAAGCTTCCGCTCCTTCTGTCTCGGCGATCACTCCTTGAGGTTCAGGAACAGCTCCTTGCCCGCAGTCCGGAGCAGAAACCGGTGCTGTCCGAGTAAACATCGGGCCGGAGCGGTCCCAGGGAGCGTGCTTGCCGGAGTTTTCAGGCTTCTTCAGGCGGAATCGTGATGGCCAGCGCGGCCAGCATCTCCCGCACGGCGGCATCCAGGCCGACCAGCGCGGCGCGGGAGACCAGGAAGTGCCCGATGTTGAGCTCCTCCATGCCGGGGAGCGCGGCAACCGGGCCGACGTTGGACGTGGTCAGGCCGTGACCGGCATAGAGGTGCAGACCCTGGCTGCGGCCCATCACTCCGGCCTGGGCCACCTTGTCCAGCTGGAACATCGCTTCGGCGTTGTCCTTCGTCCGAGTGTAGGCGTCGGTGTTGATCTCGAAGCCGGAGATTGCTGCGCGAAGAGCGCTCATGGCCTCGATCTGGCGCGGGTCCGGGTCGACGAAGAGCGACACGGCGATGCCCGCGGCTGCCAGGCGCTCCGCGGCCTCGGACACCTGAGAACCGTGCCGCAGCAGGTCGAGCCCGCCTTCGGTCGTGACCTCCTCCGGCCGCTCCGGCACCAGCGTCACCTGGTCGGGCTTGACGCGCAGCGCGATGGCCAGCATCTCCTCGGCCGTGGACATCTCCAGGTTGAGCTTGCCGCGGACGGTCTCGCGCAGGCGCTCGACGTCGCGGTCCTGGATGTGCCGGCGGTCCACTCGCAGGTGGACCGTGATGCCGGACGCGCCCGCGTCCTCGGCGATCCGCGCCGCGTCCACCGGGTCAGGATAGCTCGTGCGCCGCGCCTGGCGAAGGGTCGCGATGTGGTCGACGTTGACGGACAGCCGCGCAGGCATCGCAGGCATCTACCGCTCGATCTCCAGGTCCACGTGGGTGGCCTCCTCGGGCTGGCGCTGGATCAGGACGGTCCCCTGGATCGGGAACAGCGTGCGATGGATGCGCTCGCCGAAGGCGCAGTTGACCTCGTAATAGCCGTCCGTGGTCACCATGAGCAGCGTGCCCTTGCCGCCCTTGATCCCGAGCTGCTCGTTGTGGATCAACACCTCCGCCGGTAGTTCCATCGTCCCTCCTGGTCGATCAGTCCTGCCTGTTAATCCTGATAAAAGCCTTCGTCCTTGTACTATTTGAGCTTGCGCTGGAGCGTCCGCAGCCCGATCCCGAGCAGATCCGCGGCCTTGGCCCGATGGCC
>JANOCF010000863.1:0-6416 GCA_031412055.1 Holophagales bacterium
ATCCCGAGGATGAAGAAGCCCGGCTCGGGGTTCTTCAGGGTGTCGGCCCCGTGGCTGGTCTGAGTCAGGCAGTCGCCGCCCGCCGCGCCCAGCAGGGCCGCCGAGAGCTTCATGGGGCCGGAGGTGGCATAGCACTCGTGGACCTGGAGCTGGCGATAGAGCTCGTGGTCGCCACGAAGCCGGTGAGCGAAAGGACCCGGTCCACAGTTACCTTCTCAGAGCCGGAACCGTTCCGCAGGGTGACCTCGATCCTGCCCTCTGGCCGGGACAGCTCCTCGATGGCAACTCCGCGCCGCGCTTCGACGGCGGGCGACGCGCCGCCCGCCAGGGCCTGCGCTTCCGCGGCAAGGCGTGCCCGGTCCGGCAGCGGATCGCCCTCGTGGGTACCCCAGCCCGGCGACGGGTTGCGCAGCACCCAGATCACCCGCGTGCCCGGCGCTTCCCGGGCGAGAGCCGCCAGGTCGCGGACCGCCGTTTGCGCGGAGTGGCCGGCGCCGGCGAGGAGGATGGTCTTGCCGGCCCAGTCCGAGCCTTCGCGGGAGAGGTCGGGGATGTGGCGCCGGATCTCGCCATCCAGCGTGCGCTCGCCGGGCGCCAGGATGCCGGCGTCTCCCAGGCGGTTGGGGCTGCCGTAGGTGCCGGTCGCGTCGATGACCACGTCGGCGTGCTCGGCCCGCTCGCGAACCCCGTCGGAGACGAGGAAGCGGAAAGGTCTGCGGCCCCGTTCGGCGCTGGCGATCTCCTCGTGCTTGAGGAGCCCCTTGCGGCCCACGGCCAGCACGCGGCTCCCGAGCCGGAGGTTGGGCGCGATCGTCGGCAGGGCCGCGACCGGCTCGAGCAGCTTCCCGGCCAGCTCGTCGCCGGTCGGGCACTCGTCTCCGGCGGGGAGATCCCCGAGGTGGCGGCGCATCCGGGGCGAGACGTTCAGGTCCCAGGGGGTGAACATCCGGACGTGCCCCCAGGAGCGCACGTTGCCGCCGACGGTCGGCGCGGCCTCGTAGACCGTGAACGGGTAGTCCCCTTCGGCGGCGGCGAGCGCGGCCTCCAGCCCGACAGGACCGGCTCCAAGGATGGCGATGTGGGGCTTGTTCATCTCAAAACTCCTTAAAAGCGGGAAGCCGCCCGTTCGCGGGCAGGAAGGATTTCCAGACAGGTGGTCCACCAGCCGGTGAGGACCGTCTCCACGAACTCCTCCGGCAGCCTTTCGCGGCGCATCTCCCCGGCCAGCGAAGGGTGATCGTAGATGAGGGGGAGAAGCTCGACTCCCAGGCCGTCCTCCCGGGCCTCCAGCATCGAGTACCAGACGTGGGTGCTGCCGTCGTTGGCGGGCCTGCCGATGACCCCGACGTTGATCACGTCTCTTCCCGAGGGGAGTCGCCGGTGCCACTGCAGGCCGGTGTGGGTGCAGAGGAGGCCGTCGCAGGCGTTCTGATCGAGCAGCACCTCCAGGAACGGGTCCGGGGCCGTGCTGCGGAAGAGGAACTCGTTGATGCGCCGGGGCGATCCGTGGACCAGGAGCAGCTCGCGGTTGTCCCCGCCACTACCGATGCGCACGCGCCGGCGCCGGGGCAGTGTCCCCATCCAGGTTTTGAACTCCGGCGAGCAGTTGCGCTCGGTGTAGCGGTACGAGATCTCGGCGAAGTGGTTGTCCCGCGGATCGGTGTAGCCGCAGTTGCAGTCCTCGCGGCCCGACGCCAGCGACTCCTCGTAGTTGCCCTGGATCGAGAGCACGCCTCCCTGTTCCAGCAGCGGCCGGACCTTCTCCGGACTGGGGCCGAAAGCGCCGAGATCGCCCAGGCAGTAGACGGCCTCGGCTCCACGGCGGGCCGCGTCGTCCAGCAGAGCGGCAAGGGCGTAGTGGTTGCTGTACACGCCGCCGAAGACGGCGATGCGCGAGTACGGTCCCTCGACCGGTGTCGGATCGGCCGCGGAGGCGAGGTAGGAGTGAAGCGCCTCTTCCCGCTCTCCGGGCGCGAGAACCCGACCGGATTCGGCCGCCGCTTCGCGGAACTGTCCCAGGGGAACGAGCTTCTCGCCCCAGGTGGCCAGTCCGCGATGGATGGAAAGCTTGTCCTTCGACATTCCGTCAGGTCCGGCAGCTCACACCGTACATGTGACAGGTCCAGCAGGCCGGGTGATCCAGCGGGAAGCTCCCCAGCGAATCAGACAGGGTCTCGCCCATGCGGGCGGACGGCTCGTTGACCAGGATCGGGCACACCCAGACACCCTGGTCCGTGGCCATCCGGCACCCGCTGCACTGGAGATGGTCCCAGGCTCCTTCAGGAACTTCTCCCTGGCGCAGGCGCTGCCAGCTCTCGTAGGCACCGCCTCGTTCGGCTTCGGCGCCGATCTGGAACACGGGCAGGATCTTGAGCCGCGGACGGCCGATCCCCATGTCGCGCAGGAGCTGGAAGAACCGCTCCTTGCCCAGGTCGGTCTTCGCCTCGCTGCACACCTCGGTTACGGTGATGACCGGGTTGAGCCCGGCCTCGAACAGGTTCCTGATTCCCAGCAGGATGCGCTCGAACGTCCCTTCGCCCCGGATCGGATCGTTGGTCGCGGCGTCGTAGCCGTCCATCGAGACGCGGAAGTCGAGCGAGTAGTCGGACGCCTGCTCCAGGCGCTTGAGGCGGGCGCAGCGCGCGGGGTCCAGGAGCAGGCCGTTGGTCAGCACCGTGGCCGGGCCGGCTTGCAGCGTGGCCTCCAGGATCCCCTCCATGTCCGGGTTGAGGAACGGCTCGCCGCCCGTGAAGTAGTACTCGCGGACCCCGAGCCGCACCGCCTCGTCCAGGTAGCGCCTCACGTCCGCCAGCCGCATGAGCTCGTGCGTGTGATTCGTCGGCGAGCAGGAGATGAAGCAGTGCGTGCAGGCGAGGTTGCAGACCGTTCCCCCGACCTGGAACCACAAGGTGTCGAGCGACTGGAGAGCGACCTGGGGCGCGTTCATCAGCAATCCCTTAGCAGCACCCGCTGCCAGGAGCGCAGCAGGCCGTTGCCTCCGTGGTCACCTGGTAGTCCTGGCCCTTGGTCTCGCGCGGATGCCGGTGGGACGTGCGCGAGCAGTCGAACGGCTGGGCGGTTTCCAGCGGGATGTCCTCCAGCGGCTCGATGAACTCAAAGGAAGCGCGGTACGGTTCCCGCCGGTAGAGGTTGAAGGTCTTGTCGCAGACCGCGTAGCGCTCGCCCCGGAGCATGCGGTGGTTGTCGTCGTCCACCACCTCGCGGAAGGGTCCCTTGTAGATGACGGCCTGCCGCCTCTCCAGGCAGATCCCCTCCTTGCCCTTGAAGGCCTCGACCGTGACCGAGCGGAACTCGATCCCGTCCACCGTCCGCCAGGGCTCCTGTTGCCGCTCGAGGATGCGGATGCCGTGGAAGCCGGCCTGCTCGAACGCCTGCAGGAACCCGGTCTCGGTCATCGCCCCGGAGATGCAGCCGCTCCACAGCTCGGGGTCGCGCTGCAGCTCCACGGGCACGGTCTCGTCGCTGACGATGTCCGAGATCACGGCCCGGCCGCCGTTGCCGAGGACCCGGTAGATCTCGCGGAACAGGCGCGGCTTGTCGGCTCCGTCCACCAGGTTGAGGACGCAGTTCGAGACCACCACGTCCACCGAGCCGTCGGCCACGAGCGGCCGGGAGCGGCGCACCTCGTCGGCCAGCGACGTGGCGCGGAGCAGCGCTTCGGTGCTGGTGACCGGCTCGCGGGCCAGGGTCTCGTCCAGGGCGTCCATGTCCAGCGCGAGGTCCTGGATGCGTCCGCGGCGGAACTCCACGTTGGCGTAGCCCAGCCGCTCGGCTACGACCGGGGCGTTGCGGCGGGCCACGTCGAGCATCTCGCGGGTCATGTCGACACCGATCACCCGGCCGGACGGGCCGACCACCTGCGCCGCGATGAAGCAGATCTTGCCGGTGCCGCTGCCGAGGTCGAGGACCGTCTCCCCTGGCTTCAGGTGGCGGCTCGGATCGCCGCAGCCGTAATCCCGCTCCAGCACCTCGTCGGGGATGGCCGCGAGGTAGCGCGGGTCGTAGTCCACCGGGCAGCACAGGTCGGCGACGCGCTCCTGGGCGCCCTGGCTGTAGCGTTCACGCACGGCAAGCTCGGTCTCGATCAACGCCATGGGATCTCCTCCGAAGAAAAATCGTTGCGGTAGACCGCCGCGAGGCGGTCCGAGGGTCAGCGGCGCGCGGAGGAGACAGGCGGAGCCCGGCCCGCGCGGACAGGAACGAGCGCGGGCCTCGGATGCCCGGAGAGATCGAGGATCAAGGGGCGCCGGAGCGCGGAAAGGAGGCGGCGCAGGAGCCGGATCAGTCCCTTGCGGAGCTCGTCGCCCTGCGCGACCCAGGTCTCGAGGTCGGAGCGGCGGTCGAGGTCGGCCAGCGGCTCCAGGAGGAAGACCGGCCTGCCGGCGACGTTGAGCGCGCGCAGCAGGCCGCGAAGGGTGTCGCGCCGGCGCCAGCGGGTCGCCTGGGCGAGACCCTCGATAGGACGGCTCGCCGCCAGGAGATAGAAGCCGCCGTCGGGGCTCGGACCAAGCACGACCCGGTCGTGGTCCTCGGCCAGCAGCCTCAGGGTTCGATCGAAGTGCCGGGCGGCCAGGCCCGGGATGTCGGTGCCGACCACAAGGAGGGGCCCGGCGCCTCGGTTGAAGGCGCCGCGCAGGGCTTCTTCGAGGCGAGAGCCGAACCCGTTCCCTTTCTGGAGGACATGTGACGAGTCTTCAGGTAGATCGAGCGCGGTGGGCGAGCAGACCTCAAGCCGGCAGCCACAGGCCCGGCCGGCATCCAGGGCCAGGGTCAGGCAGCTTCGCCAGACCTCCGCCTCCACGTCCCGCAGCTCTCCGGGAAGCAAAGCCCGCCGGACGCTCTCCACCCCCGGACCGAGGGTGAAGACGAGGAGGATGGGACCGGCGGGCTTCATGCTTCAAGAGTGTATACGCCATCCGGGGCGGATCGGATGTCAAAGAAAGTCCTTGCGCTATGATCGAGATCCTTTGAGACGCTTCCTGTTCTTCGCCATCCCGCTTCTCATCCTGACCATGGGGCTCTTCCAGTTCGCGATGAAGCGCTCGGCCTGCAGTTGGACCGGCACCAGCTATCGCCCTCGGGCGGCATCGACCTGCCGGCCTGGGTACAGCTTGCGACGTGGGGACTGGAGTCTCTCGGCCTGGCCTCGCTGTACCTGCTCATCCGTGGCGGGGATGACCGGGAAGGCGGCGGCTGGATCTCGGGACTGCTCACCGGCTGGATCGCCTGGGTGTTCCGGGGGCCGCTTCTCGTGGTGACCGTGGTCGGTCTCGCCGGGCTGGCGCCGGGTCCTTGGTGGACGCTCGTGTTCTCGTGGTGGGTCCTCTATTCCATCTGCGGCCTCCTGCTCGGAGGAGTGGCGCGCGCCGCCGGGCTGACTGCGTGAGGAATGCCCGCCTGGGGCCGGAGGGTTTCGAAGAGCGGTGAAGATCGCTGCCGTCGGGCGGGCGTTGCCGCCTCACTACTACGACCAGCAGACCCTGCTCGCCGCGCTTCAGCGGCGGTGGGCGGACCGCTTCTTCAACCCGGAGCGGATCGAGCGCCTGCACCGCAATGTCCTGGTGGGCGGCCGGCATCTCGCCCTGCCGCTGGAGGAGTACGAGGGGCTGACCACCTGGGGCAAGGCCAACGACGCGTGGATCCGCGTGGCCCAGGAGGTCGGCGGACAGGCGGTGCTCGACGGTCTCTCCAAGGCCGGACTCTCCCCGGACGAGATCGACGCCCTGATCTTCGTCACCGTCACCGGCGTGGCCACCCCGTCGATCGACGCCCGGCTGATCAACCGGCTCGGCCTGCGGCCCCAGGTCAAGCGGATGCCCATCTTCGGGCTCGGCTGCGTGGCCGGAGCCGCCGGGATCTCCCGGGCCGCCGATTACGTCCGCGCCTACCCGGACCAGGTAGCGGTCCTTCTCTCCGTGGAGCTCTGCTCGCTGACTCTGCAGGCCGAGGATCTCTCCATCCCCAACCTGATCGCCACCGGCCTGTTCGGCGACGGCGCCGCGGCCGTGATGGTGGTCGGGGACGATCACCCCGCCGACGGCCCGGAGATCGTGGCCACCCGCTCGGTGTTCTACCCGGACTCGGAGCAGGTCATGGGCTGGAACATCTCCGAGAGCGGCTTTCAGATCGTTCTCTCCGCGGACGTCCCCGAGGTCGTCCGCGAGTTCCTGCGGCGGGACGTGGACGCCTTTCTGGCCGAGAACGGCCTCACCCGCGCCGACATCTCCTCCTGGGTCTGCCATCCCGGCGGCCCCAAGGTGCTGGAGGCGATGCAGGAAGCGCTGGAGCTGCCGGACGGCGCCCTCGACGTGACCTGGAAGAGTCTTCAGGAGGTGGGAAACCTCTCCTCCACCTCCGTTCTGCTGGTTCTTGCGGTTGCGACCCTGCTTGGCGGA
>JANOCF010000864.1:0-11492 GCA_031412055.1 Holophagales bacterium
AAGAGGAGAGCGATGACATGGCCGTGGACCCTGAGCTGCTGGAAATCCTCGTTTGTCCCAAGTCCAAGGGCGATCTGGAGCTGATCGATCTGCCCCAGGATGTCCGCCCGGCCCTGGTGGAGAAATACCGGGAGCACTTCCGCGACGAGGAGCCCGTGGTCGAGCAGGGGCTCTCCTGCGCCGCCTCCGGCCTCGTCTATCCCATCGTCTCGGATATCCCCATCATGTTGATCGAGGAGGCGCTCCCCGCCTCCGCCGTGGGACGCGCAGGCGATCCTGTACCCAGCACCTGACCCGCCGCCGGTCTCCGTTCCCAATCCCCCGTCTCGTCTCCAGCGGGCCGGGGCATGGCTCTTCTGGGGCCATCTGGTCGCCGTCTTCAGCATCGCGGCCTCGAACATCCTCCTGGGATTCACGCTGCTCACCGCGCCCTGGTCGCTGCGGGGCCGCCGGTCCGACTGGACCCGCGCCGCGCCCCTGCTGATCCCCCTGGCGCTGTACGGCCTGTGGCTCGTCGGAGCGGCCTTCGCCTCGTTCGATCCGAAGACCAGCTTCAACGGGCTGCGGGAGCTCTTCACCCTCGGGTCCGTGCTCCTCGCCCTGGGCCTGGTCCGGGGCGAGGTGGAGGTGCGGCGGCTGGTCGACGGCCTGGTCGCCGCCGCCGCCCTGCTCGCCTGCGCGGGGCTGGCCCAGTATCTCTGGGGGTACGGCGACATCGACCGCCGCATCCAGGGACCCTTCTCCCACTACATGACCTTCTCGGGGTTCCTGCTGGTCTGCGACCTCCTTCTGGTGACCCGGCTGCTGGACGACCCGGTCGGCTCCCGGGGACGCTGGGGCTGGCGCTGGCTGGCGCTGGGGGTCATCAACGTGGCCTTGCTGGGCAGCTACACCCGGGGCGCGTGGGTGGCGCTGGTGGTTGCCGTGACCGTCCTGGTGCTGGTGCGGGCGCCCAGGCTGATCCTGGCCTATCTGCCGCTCGGCGTGCTGATCGTGCTGCTGGCGCCGGTCCCCCTGGTCCGGCGGATGATCTCCATCGGCGACCTTCAGGACCCTTCCAACTACGACCGCCTGTGCATGCTGGAGGCGGGGCTGAACATGGTGGCCGAGCGCCCGCTCTTCGGCCTCGGCCCCGAGATGGTGGAGAGGCGCTACCCCATCTACCGGCCGCCGAGCGCGCCGCGCTTCGACATCCCTCACCTCCACAACAGCTTCCTTCAGCTCGCGGCCGAGCGCGGACTGCCGGGCCTCCTGGCCTACTTCGCCATGACCGCCGCGAGCCTGCGGCTCATGCTCCGCAAGTATCGCGGGGAGGGTGGGAGCCGGGGAGCGCGGGCCGATCTCTATCTCGGCGGCATGCTGGCCCTCCTCGCCTTCAACGTCGCCGGCCTGTTTGAGAACAACTGGGGAGACACCGAGGTCCAGCGCACCGTCCTGTTCCTCCTCGTCATGCCCTTCTGCCTGGCGGTCGAGGAGCCTGATATGCTCCCGGCCCGGCCGCCTTTCTTGACAGCCGCCGGATAGGTATCCGGCACGTGCATTGCTTGTAGCGGACGGCACGGACCGCTCAGGGAGCCGGTACGCGTAGTGGACGATCCACGCCGGGAGAGGACAGGGACTCGCCGCCTTGCGTCTCGATCAGCTTTTGGTCCAACGGGGCCTTTTCGAGAGCCGGGAGCAGGCCCGGCGCGCCGTCATGGCCGGCACCGTCGAGGTGGACGGGCGGCGCATGGACAAGCCGGGAACGCCCGTTGCCGAGGACGTCCGTGTCTCCGTTCTGGTCTCCAAGGAGCCCTTCGTCTCCCGCGCCGGCCGCAAGCTGGCCGATGCCGTGGACCACTTCGGAGTCGACCCTGAAGGCCGTGTCTGCATGGACGTGGGGGCCTCGACCGGCGGCTTCACCGACTGCCTGCTCCAGCGCGGAGCCGTCCGGGTCTACGCCCTGGACGTCGGCTACGGCCAGCTCGACCAGAAGATGCGCTACGACCCCCGTGTCGTCGTCATGGAGCGGATCAACGCCCGCCATCTCCAGCCCGGAGACCTGCCGGAGCCCTGCAGCCTGGTCACCATCGACGTCTCCTTCATCTCGCTCTCCAAGGTGGTGCCGGCCCTGCTGCCGCACCTCTCGCCCGGCGGCCTGCTGCTCGCCCTGGTCAAGCCGCAGTTCGAAGCGGGCCGCGGCGCCGTGGGCAAGGGGGGTATCCTGCGCGACGAGGAGCTCCGGACGCGCGTGATCCAGGAGTGCGCGGCCGGGCTGGCCGGCCTCGGGCTGGAGCTCCTCGGGGTCCACGACTCGGCGGTACCCGGCATGGGTGGCAACCGCGAGGCGTTCGCCTTGCTCAAGAAGGGAGAAGGATGAGCTCCAGGCGGCGGTTCCAGCGCATCGGGGTGGTGGTCAAGGCGCAGAGCCGCGAGGCGGTCCACACCGCCCACGAGCTGGCCGAGTGGCTGCGCCGCCGCAAGCTCGACGTGTCCGTCGACGAGGCCGTCCTGCACGCCACGGAGGGCGCTGAGGACCGGCCCTTCCGTCCCGGGGAGGACTACGACCTCGTGGTCGTCCTGGGCGGCGACGGTACCCTTCTTTCGGTGGCACGCACCCTGGCTGGCCGGGTGCCGATCCTCGGGGTCAACCTGGGCAACCTCGGCTTCCTCACCGAGGTCAGCCGCGGCGAGCTCTACCCGGCCATGGTGCAGGTCCTGGCGGGCAAATACCGCCTGGAGAAGCGCTCGCTCTTCGACGTGGAGCTCCAGCGCGGCGAGCCGAAAGCCGTCGAGAACGGGGAAAACGGCCCGCTCCGGTTCCGCGTGTTCAACGACGCGGTGATCACCAAGAGCGCGCTGGCCCGCATCATCGAGCTGACCCTGCGCGTCGACGGCCACCTCGTGGCCCGCTTCCGCGCCGACGGACTGATCATCTCCACCCCCACCGGCTCCACCGCCTACAACCTGTCGGCCGGCGGCCCGATCCTCAGCCCCCTGCTGGGCATGGCCGTGCTCACGCCCATCTGCCCGCACGCCCTGTCCCTGCGCCCCATCGTTGTCCCGGACACCGGCCTCATCGAGGTCACCCTGGAGACCCCGCAGGAGGAGGTCTTCCTGACCCTGGACGGCCAGGAGGGGACCTCGCTGGGCTGGCGCGACACGGTCTCCATCACCCGCAGCAAGGTGGCGGTGCGGCTGATCAAGGTCTCCGAGCGAACGTTCTACGACAACCTGCGCGGAAAGCTCCGGTGGGGAGGGCTTCACAACAGCGGCGAGGAGCCCAGGTGAACCCGCCTGACGATCCACTGCCGCCGCCGGACGAGATGCCTGCCGGGCCGCCGCGCCCCCGCCACCGTCATGGCCGGGTGCGCCGCTGGGTGGTCCGCCCCTTCATCTGGGGCTTCCTGTTTCTGGTCACGCTGGTGGTCTTGGCCTGGTTCTTCCTGGAGAGCCCCTACGCGCACCGCCGGACCGCCGCCCTCGTCGTGGCCCGGGCCGAGGAGCTCCTCAACCGCGACATCCAGGTTGGCCGGGTGGATTACAGCCTGGTCGATCTCTCCTTCGAGCTGCACGACGTGGTCATCTCCGGCCCGCAGCCGGACGACCCCGACTTTGCCCGGGTTCCGTTGGTGAGGGTCGACTTCTCCTGGCGGAACCTCCGCCAGCGCATCCTCCGCCTCCAGCAGATCGACGTCGTCCGCCCTTACGTCTACCTCCGCTTCAACCCCGACGGCACCAGCAACCTGCCGCAGCTCCGGACCCGCAAGGGGGCGAAGTCGCGCTTCCAGGTCCAGATCGGCCGCGTGATCGTCGAGGATGGCGTCGTGGAGATGGACGAGATCCGCCTCCCGCTGGAGCTGGACGCCCGCGCCGTCCGCGCCCTGGCCAGCGGCTCCAACAACCCGGACGGGAGCATCCGGATCGACGCCCACGTCACCGCGCAGGACGTGGTCACCACACTGCCCCGGGCGACCCCCTACCCCTTCACCGCCTCGGTCAAGGGGAGCTTCGTGCCCGGCACGGTGACGTTCAAGAACATCCGCGTGGCCGGACCCGATCTCAAGGCCCAGGCCCAGGGGTCCTATCAGTGGCAGGGCAAGGAGCGGCGCCTCGGCCTGGAGATCGCCGCCGACGGCTGGGCCCAGCTCGCCAACCGGCTGGGCTACGTCAAGGACCCGATCCAGGGGCCGTTCTCCTTCCAGGGGCGCGTCGACCGCGTCGGCCAGGACCTGACCTACGGCGGCGCCATCCGCTCGCCGCGCCTCACCGCCCTCAACCGCGACTTCCTGGAGATCGAAGGCCAGCTCGTCGGCGGCCAGGAGGGCATGGAGGTCGACGTCCAGCGCGCCCTCTATGCCGGCGGCACGGTCGAAGGGCTCATCTCGGTCGCCTATCGAAGAGAGGGCGGGCGGGAAGGGGATCAATCCGGCACGCCCGTGGAGCTCGATCTCACCTTCGAGCGCCTGGACCTGCGCACCGTGGCCTTCGACCAGTTCGGCGAGGACGTCGCCGTCGTCCGCGACCTGGCCGGCCGGGCGAGCGGCGACCTCGTCTACCGTTTCGAGACCGATGAGCCCATCGCCGGCAGCGGCCTGGCCGATGTCCATCTCGAAGCCGTCCAGGCCCAGAGCGGACTGCCTCTCTCCGGCGACGCCCCGATCACCATCGAGAACGGCGTCCTGTCCAGCGACGCCATCCGCCTTGTCGCCCCGAACCAGAACATCACCGGCACCAACTTCGTGTTCGACATGGACGGGGGCACCGGCCGCTTCGACTTCCGGCTGGTCTCGCGCGACGTCGGCCCGCTCGCCCCGATCCTGCGCGGCGACCTCCCCGCGGGAGAAGACCCGCCGATCTGGATCCCCAGCGAGGGCGCGGGCACGGCCGAAGGCACCGTCAACATCGCGGACGGCCGCTTCACCGCGGACTTGCGCCTCGATCTCCAGGACGTCGTCAGCCCGGCCGTCATCGCCGACAGCGTCCGGGGCTCCTTCCGCTACAGTCCGGCGGCCGTCGAGGACCTGCGGCTGGAGGCCGTGGACGACGGCGGCGCGCTGATGCTCACCGGCCGCGTACCGCTGGAGGAAGAGGGGCGTCGTCGGCGCGCGCCCGAGCCGCTGTCCCTGGCCATCGACGCCCAGGATTGGCCGGCCCAGGGCATCGTGGCCTTCCTGGCGCCCGCCCTGGCCGAAAGCGACATCGACGGCCGGGTCACCGGCCGGCTCGACCTCGGGGGCACGGCCGAGAACCTGGCCGGCCGCGCCGAGGTGGGCATCGCCAGCCTCCAGGTGTCCGGGTCGGCCGTGGGCGACGTCCAGGCCGGTATTGCGTTTCAGGGTACGCAGGTGCGGATCGAGCGCGCCGTGGCCGAAACTCCGGCTGGAACCGTGCTCGTCGCCGGCACCTTCGACACCGAGTCCAAGGCCCTCGACCTCACGGTCGATGCGCCGAGCCTGTCGCTCGCGGCCGACCCGCTCCGCCAAGCCCTGGGCGGTCAGATCGACGGCCGGGCCTCGCTCGCCGCGGCCATCGGAGGGACGCTCGACCGCCCCGAGGGCAGGGCCAGCCTGCGCGGCACCGGCCTGACCGTCTCCGGCCGTCCGCTCGGTGAGACCGGGAGTGCGGAAGCCGTGGCCACCTGGGACGGCGCGAACCTCACGGCGAACGGCTCGCTCCTCGGGCTGGCCTCCTTTGAAGGCGGCGGTCCGCTCACCATGGAGCGGGCCGACCTGCGCTTCCAGATCCAGAGCGCCGACCTGGGCACCCTGGTGCGGATCGCCTCGCCGCAGCCGGTGCCCGGTCTCTCGGGCTCCTTCTCCGGCTCCGTGGGCTTCGTCTCCGAGTTCTCCAGCCAGACCTGGAACGCCGAGCTGGTCCTCGCCGACCTGCGCGCCCAGTACGAGGGGCATACTCTCGTCAACCGCGAGCCGGTGCTGCTGGAGCTCACCCCGGAGCGCCTGGCCGTCCGCTCCTTCTACGTGGGCGAGCCGGAGACCGACAACGAGCTGTTCGTCTCCGGCACCGTCGGCATGCCGGGACCGGAGGGTCAGGCTGCTCCTCTCGACCTGCGTCTCCAGAGCACCCTGGCCGCGACCTGGGCCGAGGTCCTCCTGCCCGTCGGCTTCGAGGTCGAGGGCTACCTGGACACCCTGGCGGTGGTCCGCGGCACCACGAGCGATCCGCGCCTGGACGGCCAGGGGGTGATCCGCGACGGCCGGGTCCTCGTGCCCGAGTTCCCCCACGCCCTGGAGAACATCGAGGGCGTCGTCCTCTTCAACCGCGATTCCCTGGTCCTGGACAACCTGCGCGCCGAGCTGGGGGACGGTACGATCCGCGCCACCGGCCGGATGGCCATTCCAGGAATGGGGGAGACGAGCGACAGCATCGACTACCGTCTCCAGGTCCAGGCCGAAGACGTGAGCGTGCGCTGGCCCGAGCCCTTCATCCTGCGGGGCGACGCCACTCTGGCGCTGGTGTCGGAGGGGAAGGCGGGGACGCGGCAGCTCCGCGGCACTGTCACCCTCGAGCGGGCCTTCTTCCTCCAGGACGTCCAGACCGACGCCATCCCGCTCCTGCTCCAGGCCTTGCAGCGCGAGCGCCTGGAGGTGGTGGAGACCGACGAGTTCCTGGCCACGACCCAGCTCAACATTCAGGTGGACGGCCCCGGCGCACTGCGGGTGAACAACAACGTGGCCGATCTGCGCGGCAACATCGACCTCGACGTCCGGGGCACGCTCGCGGTCCCCGTGGTCTTCGGCGAGGTCGAGATCGAATCGGGCGGGACCCTGGTGTACAGCGACAACGAGTACGAGATCGAGCGCGGGCGCCTGACCTTCACCAACCCCAACCGCATCGACCCGATCATCGACCTCGTGGCGCGCACCGAGGTACGGAGCTTCGACGTCACCCTGAGCCTTTCGGGTACCCTCGACCGGCTGGATACCCGCTTCGCCTCGGACGAGGGGCTGGCGGAGCTGGAGGTGCTGGCGCTGCTGTTCTCGGGCGAGCAGCTCGACGACTACGGACTGGCCCGCCCGCGCGCGCCGGGCGAGGTGGCGCCGGAGCAGAACCTGGGCGCCCAGAGCTTCCTCGCCGGCCAGGCGGCCTCCGTGGTCAGCCGGAGAGTCAACAGCCTGTTCGGCTTCGACCGCTTCCGCATCGACCCGCAGGCCGGCGCCGAGACCGGCGGCGCGGTGGGCGGCGTCCGCCTGACGGTGGGCAAGCGGATCTCGCGGGACCTCTTCGTGACCTACACCACCAACCCGGCGTCGTCCGAGGAGTACCTCGTGCGGCTCGAATGGCAGTTGGCCCGCAACGTGGTCCTGGTCTTCACGCGCAACGGCCGGGACGACACCTACGCCGTGGACGCCGAGTGGGAGAAGCGGTATTGAGCATCCGGGGGCCGGCCCTCGCGCTGCTTCTCCTGCTGCCCGGTGTGCTGGTGGCGCAAGAAGCCACGCCCGATCAACCACCACCTCCGACCGGCCCGATCGTCTCCGCCATCGAGATCCGCAGCGAGGCCGTTCCTGAAGACGAGGTCCTGCAGGACCTGGAAGGGCTGCTCGCCTTCGAGGTGGGCGAGCCGCTCACCGAGGAGTCCGTTCGCGGCACCCTGCGCAACCTGCAGGCGAGCGGCTTCTCCTCCTCGGCGGAGATCTACACCCAGCCGAGCCCCGGCACTGCTGCCACTGGAGCGGAAGTCGAGGTCATCGTGGTGCTGCGGCCCGTGGTGCGGGTACGGGATGTGCTCGTCCAGGGAGATCTCGGCCTCGACTCGGCGGAGCTGCGCCGCGTCCTGCCCCAGAAAGAGGCCGAGCCCCTTGGCGAGGAGGCGGTCATCCAGGGCGTCTACAGTCTGGTGGACCTCTACGAGGAGCGCGGCTACTTTGGCGCCCAGGTGCGCGTCCGGGTCGAGACCGACGAGCCGACCCTGCAGGCCGCCGTGATCTACGACGTGACCAGCGGCCCGCGCGCCCGCGTCCAATCGATTCAGTTCGAGGGCGACCTCGGACCCTTCCAGCCTGCCGCTCTGGCCGAGCGCCTGGAGGTGGGGCTGGGCGAACCCTACTCCCGGCCCGAGGTGCGCCAGGATGGCGAGCGGCTGGAGAGATGGCTGGTCGAGCAGGGCCACCGCACCGCCCGTGTGCAGGCGCCGGCCCAGGAGCCAGAGGGGGACGGCGTCCGGCTGACATATCCCGTCGAGGTGGGGCCGAAAGTCGAGGTCGAGGTGATCGGCGCGGACATCGACCGGCTGCGCCGGCGCGATCTTTTGCCGTTTCTCGGCCGCGCGGGCTACGACGAGGCGCTGGTGCTCCAGGCCGTGGACCGGATCGAGCGCCATTACCAGGAAGAGGGTCACTACAAGGCCAAGGTCGAGCACGAGGAGCAGGAGAGCGAAGGTCTCCTCCGCCTGGTGATCCGGATCGATCCCGGGCCGGAGTACACGCTTCAGCAGGTGACCTTCACCGGCAACCAGACCTTCCAGAGCGAGCAGCTCACGGATCTGATCCAGACCTCCGGGAGGAGTCTTCTCTCCCTGGGGAGCGGCCGGCTGGTGGAGGACGTGCTCGAAGAGGACCTGAAGAACGTCCAGCGGTACTACCAGGTCCAGGGCTTCACCACGGTCGAGGTGGGGCCGGCCGACATCGAAGAGCGGGGAACCGATCTGTTCATGACCATCCCCATCGCGGAAGGTCCCCGCTTGCGGGTGGTGAACCTGGACTTCCAGGGCATCGAGGCCCTGGACGGAGACGAGATCCGCGCCAGCGTCCGCCTGGAAGATGGCGGCCCCTTCCATCCCTACCTCCTGGAGCAGAGCCTGAACGGCCTGCGCGCGGCCTACCGCGACAAGGGCTTCACCGAGGCCCAGGTGTCCGCCCGGGAGGACTGGAACCCCGACCACACCTTGGTCGACGTGGCCATCGACGTCCTGGAAGGGCAACAGACGCTGCTCGACCGGGTCATCGTGCGGGGCAACCGCCGCACCGAAGGCGGCGTCATCCGCCGCACCCTGGCGGTGGAGCGGGGCGATCCCATCAGCGAGCGCCGCGCCCTGGAAATCGAGCGCGACCTCTACCGCCTGGGAGTGTTCTCCAGCGTAGACGTGGAGCTCACCCGGGCCGGACTGGAGTCCGCCACGCGCGACCTGATCGTGCGGGTGGAGGAGGGCAGGCCGCGCCGGTTGAGCTACGGCGTGGGCCTCGAGTTCTCCTCGGACGAGAGCGAGCAGGACAAGTGGAACCCGCGGGGTACCTTCAGCTTCAGCCACAACAACGTGGCCGGCCGGGCCTACACCTTGCGGACCGATCTGCGGGTGAGCCCCCAGGACCAGATCTTCCGTCTCAGCTTCAACCAGCCCTACGCCATCCGCTGGGCCGTGCCGGTGAGCTACTCACTCTTCTACTTCAACGAGAACAAGGACGACTGGGATGTGGTCCGCTACGGCGTGCGGGTCGAGGCGGAGAAGGTCTACACCGACCGGCGCGTAGCCCTGGCCTACGACTACCGGATCGTGGAGCCGGAGGAAGACCCGGACTTCCCGACCGTCGAAGAGAGGAACGACCGGCCGTATCGGCTGTCCAGCCTGATCCCGAGCTTTTTCTGGGACCGGCGCGACGACCCGGTCCTGTCCACGCGCGGGTGGAGCGCGCTGGCGCAGCTCCAGTACGCCTTTCCCGTCCTGGGCACGGACGGCAACTTCCTCAAGCTCTTCGTGCAGCAGACCCAGTACCTCGGCCTCCACCAGTTCGGGAACCTGGCTGCGAGCTTGAGGCTGGGGGGCATCGAGCCCTTTGATTCCATTCTGGATCAGGATCCCGAACTGCCGGAGAGCCTGCCCAATGCGAACGTCTTCATCGCCGAGCGGTTTTTCGGCGGCGGCGGCACGACCCACCGCGCCTACGGCCGCGACGACCTGGGCATCCCGGGCCAGACGCTGATCCGGAAACCGGGAGAAGAAGAGGAGTATGCCTCGGTGGGAGGCAACGGCCTGCTGCTGTTCAACCTGGAGTATCGCTTCCCGCTGTTCGGACCCGTGGGGGGCACGGTGTTCTACGACGCGGGCAACGTCTGGGCCGACTGGCGGGATATCGACTTCGGCGAGGTCAGGAACGGGCTCGGGGTCGGACTGCGCTATCTCTCGCCCATCGGCCCGCTCCGGGTCGACATCGGCTGGAAGCTCGACCGCGAGCCCTTCGAAGATCCTTTCGCCTTTTCGGTCTCGTTCGGCAATCCGTTCTGACCGGCGCTGTTGTGCGCCGGTCAAGGCTGGTTGGCCGAATCGATGGCATCGGCAAGCCCTTCGAGCATCGTGCTCCAGCCTTCCGCGGCGCGGTCCGCGTACGCCGCCCATTGTGGGTTCATTTCGTGGGTCAAGGTCAGCTCGCAGCCGGTCTCCAGCGGAACGATCTCGATGATAACGCGGTCGGCCTCGGAGCCATCCACGGCGAAGGTGAAGACCAGGCGCCGGGGGCGGTCGATCTCCAGGTACTCGCCCCTGTGGTCGACATCCTCGCCATCCCGGCGGTCCACGAAGCGGAACGTGCCTCCGACGCGCGGGTCGATTTCCGCCCGGACCATCTCGCCCGTCGGCGTCGCGAACATCCATTTTGCCGCTCTCTTGGCATCGAGCCAGGCATCGAAGACCCGCTCGGCCGAGGCGCTGAATCGGTGGGAGACGCTGACGTTGATCGACGGTTTCGTGTTCATCGGGATGGGTCCTCTCTCTTCTCAGGAGTTGTCGGGCTGCGCTGTCCGGGATTGAAGGACAGGAGGTGCTCCCGTCCTATTTGCCCGAGACGGGGCGGGCGTGTCAAGGCAGGGGGCCGGAGCAAGCCGGCCCCCTGGAATCGCTAGCCGTTGCCGGTGTCGGGCCCTGTATCGCCCGGCAGGGCGTTGGGCTTGCCGTCCGGGTCGATGATGATTCCGTTCTCCCCCGTGGCCTTCGTCCAGAGCGTCCGGGCAACGTCACCCAGGAGGGAGAGCCAGTCGCCGGCCTGGGAGCGCACGGCGGGGGAGTGCTGCTCGAAGCGCGAGGGAAGGGCATGGCCGGCAGCGGGCAGAATGCCCAGGATGGCCGCGAGAGCGAGAGCGGCCGAGGTCCGGCGGGCGAAGCGTCGAGACATGGGTAAGTCTCCTCAGAGCGCGGCATCCGGAGGGCGTCATTGCCATCCGAGCCGCTTCTACAGGAGTAAGGTCGCTCCAGGGTGGCTAAAGGGAGCCTGGCGAGGTCTGATTGGATTTGGAGCCGCTACAGACGCCTCAGGAGTCCGCTACAGCCGCTTCCCACTCGCTGGCCGCAGTCGGGCTGGTCTCATGGAAGAAGCGTTCCACCTCGGCCTCGAACTCCTCGAAGGACTGAGCCCCTTCCGCGATGTCGAAGAGGACAACACGAAATTCTGAGGAGAACTCGGCCAGCGCATCGCTCAAGCTGTCACCTCGGACAGCGATGCCCCCGGGGTTTACGCCTTCGACCCAGGCCTCGCCCTCTTCGTCTGTCAGCAAGAGGCGGC
>JANOCF010000865.1:0-9916 GCA_031412055.1 Holophagales bacterium
CCGAACCGCAGGTCCAGGCGCAGCTCCGCGGGCTCCAGGCCGAAGTTGTGGATCCGCCAGCGCAGGTAGAAGACCTCCTCCCAGAGGAAGCAGGTGGCGAAGAGGTGGATCGTGTCCCGGGGCAGGACGCGCGCGCCCTCCGAGACCAGGTCCGGGTTGGTCAGGTCCACGATCAGCGCGTTGTCCTGGCGCACCGTGGAGTTGAGGACCAGCGGCCTCTGGTTGTCGAGCGTCAGCTCCAGCCGGCTGAGGAAGCGGGTGCCTTCGTGGAACAGACCCTGCTCGCTGCCGGGCCGGATCTCGCCCGAGCGGCCGAACACGCCGAAGCTCTCTCCGTGCTTGAGGATACGGTGGGCCTCGTCCAGGCGCGAGGACGTGGCGAGGATCGGAAATGACTCCCGGGTTTCGACGATCTGGTTCATGGGCACTCTCCCCTCGGATCAAAGATAGCAACCCTCTTGCCATTCCGGGCGATTCCTCTTCCGAGTAAATGGATCCCGCCGCATTGACCCTGCCCTGGGCAGAGCCTAAGATCCGCTCATCGATGAAAAAGACATGCTGGCTCCAGTGATCGGTCCCGTGCTGAGCACTCCACGCCTGAGGCTGGTCACCGGCTCCGTCCAGATCGCCAAGGCCGAGATCGAGGACCGGCGGCTCTTCGGTGAGCTGATCGGCGCTGCCATCCCCTCGAACTGGCCTCCGGAAACCCTCGCCGATGCGCTGACCTGGTTCCTGGAGCAGCTCGAATCCGCGCAGGGATTCACCCCCTGGTTCATCTGGTACGCCTTGCTCGAAGAGGAGGAGCGGAGGACCCTGGTCGGAAGCCTGGGCTTCAAGGGTCCCCCGGACAAGGCGGAGACGGTGGAGGTCGGCTACTCGATGCTGCCCCAGTTCCAGGGGCTCGGGATTGCCACCGAGATGGTCGGAGCGCTCGTCGAGTGGGCGCTCTGTCAGGACGGAGTAAGCCGGGTGATCGCGGAGACGACTCCCGACAATGCGCAGTCTATCGGCGTGCTGCGGAAGATCGGCTTCACCGGCACCGGTCCGGGCCTGGAGCCGGGAAGCGTTCGCTTCGAAAAGATCTAACTAGACATGGGTCTCCTAGAGAAGCCTGGCGTCGTGGTCGGCCCAGACGAGGCCGGACATGACCTTGGGCATGAAGCGGGTCGACTTGGGCGGAAGCATCTGGCCGCCCGCGATGGCCGCGGAGAAGGCGGTCGGGAGCATGGGCGGCAGCCAGATCCCGGTCTTGAGCTCGCCGCTGGAGATCTGGCTCCAGAGCTCGTCCGGGTTGGCGCGGTAGACGACGGTGCCGTCCGTGGCCGCGTCGGGGGCATAGCCCAGGGCGGGGAGGATGGTTTCGTGGAGGATTTCCACGGTGAGCCGGGGTATGCCGGGTGAGGTGACATCCTTGCCCGTCGTGGAATCGAGGAGCCAGATCTCGGGGTCGTGGCCGGCCCTCCACAAGCCGATGGCCGGCTGCTGCGCCTCGGCCACGGCCCGGGCGAAGTCGGTGCCACTATTGGCGCTGTTGCCGCTGTGGAAGGTCTGGACGGAGGCGGCCATGCCGGCGATGGGAGCGATGTCGAGCTCCTCGCGCAGGGCGCGGTGGATCGGCTCGATGCTGAGGGCCGGAGCCGCGATGCTGGTGACCACCGCGAGCTTGGTCGAGGCGGCGGTGCCGGGACGGATGCCGCGCTCGCTGGCGAACCGCTGGGCCACCTTGTAGCGGTGATGGCCGTCCGCGATGGCCGCGGGGCCGGACACGGCCCGCTGGTAGAGCCGGATGCGCTCGGGGTCGTCCACCTTGTAGAGGACGTGGAAGTGGCCGTCGGCGTCCTGGTGGCGGACGAGCGGGGTGGAGCTGGCTACGTCCTCGGCGACGAGCGCGTCGAGCGCGCCATCGTCCTCGGAGAGGAGGAAAGCGGGCTCGAGGTCGACATGCATGGCCGAGAGCAGGGCCAGGCGGTCGGCGAGCGGCTTGTCCAGGGTCTGCTCGTGGGGGCGGATGACCTTGGCGTCTTCGAGACCGACGAGCCCGAGCACGCCGAAGCGCCGGCCGCCGCCGGCAAGTTCGATGACGTAGGGATAGAGGGCCGGGCTTCCCTCGCGGGCGAGGATGCCCTCTTCGAGCCACTTGTGGTGGAGGGACGCGGCGAAGCGGTAAGGATCGCCTCCCTCGAGCGCCACCGGCCGGCTCAGGTGGACGAACTGCTGCGGGTGCTGGGTGTGGAAGCGGTCGCGGACCTCGTCGTTGATCTGGTCGTAGGGCGGAGCCGCCAACACTCCAGCGTCGCCCACCTTCGGCGTATATCGGATCCCTTCAAAGGCGAAAAGGCGCATCGATGACCTCCGGGGTAGGCCCGACGGAGTGCCGGGCGGGTGTCTATTGTATCCGGCGGATGTACCCGGCGGATGTACCCGGTGGAGTCGGGGGGCGTCAGACCCGCTTCCGCAGCCAGCTCGCCTTGGACATCCGGCGCTGGATGGAGCGGACCTTCCTCTGGTAGGACTTGCTCTTGGCCCCAGGGTGCCAGGACTTGGGACGAGGCAGGCTCGCGGCGAGCTCGGCGGCCTGGCGCTCGGTGAGGCTGCGGGCGGACTTGCCGAAGTAGTGGCGTGCCGCGGCTTCCGCGCCGTAGATGCCGTCCCCGAACTCCACGACATTCAAGTAGATGTCCAGGATGCGGCGCTTGGAGAGGCTGCGCTCGAGTTGCCAGGTGAGGGCGGCTTCCTTGACCTTGCGCAGAGGGTTGCGCGAAGGGGAGAGATAGAGGTTCTTGGCGAGCTGCTGGGTAAGGGTGGAAGCCCCGCGGGGGAGCTTCTTCTCTTCCCAGGCGTCCTGCAGGGCGGCTTGCTGCTCGCGGGTGGAGAAGCCGTTGTGCGCGAAGAACTCGATGTCCTCGGAGACGATGACCGCCCGCTTGAGGTTGGACGAGATCCTGGAGCCGGAGACCCAGGTCCACTTCACATCCCGGTCGGCCCCGAGACCGAGCCATCCGCCGCGGCGGTACTGGTCGATGAAGGCGGTGGACTCGGGCTCGTCCTTGTCCAGGGCAGAGATATTCGGCCAGGTGAGGGCCTGCCAGGCCACCCAGGCGGCAAATAGCCCCAGCAGGACCAGGATCAGGAGGCGCTTGCGCCCTCTCCGGGGCGCCTCGTAGGGCGGAGCGATCATGGGGTGCCGTAATCATAGGCGAGAAGAGGTCCGGATATACTCCCCGTCGTGGCGGTCCTTGCCGCCCGGTTAGGCCAAGACGATGCGCGACGAGCTTCTCGAGATCCTGCGATCACAACGGGTGGAGCACTTCTGCCGGCGCTGGAAGATCCGCGTGCTGGCTATTTTCGGCTCTCTGCTGAGGGACGACTTCAGGCCGGACAGCGACGTGGACGTCCTCGTGACATTTGAGCCCTCCGCCGACTGGAGCCTCCTCGATCATGCGCGGATGCAAGAGGAGCTTGAAGCACTCCTCGACCGCAGGGTCGACCTGGTGAGCCGACGCGCCGTCGAGAGGAGCGCCAACTGGATCCGCCGCAGCGAGATCCTCGGTTCTGCGGAGACGGTGTATGTCGCGGGATGAGGCGGTGCTGTTGGACATGCTCAACGCGGCGCAACGGGTCGTGGAGTTCAAGCAGGGAATGGACTGGGAAGCCTTTCTCCAAGATGCCAAGACGCAGTCGGCGATCCTGCACCAACTGATGGTCCTGGGAGAGGCGTGCAAGCGCCTCTCGATGGAGACCCGCGAACGGACTCCGGAAGTCCCTTGGCGTCTCATCGCAGGAATGCGGGACAACCTGATCCACAAGTACGACGACGTCGATCTGGAAGAGGTCTGGAAGACGGCTGAGCGGGATGTGCCCTCTCTGCTCGTCCACTTCCGGCGTCTGGTAGAGGCGGGCTAGTCATGCCGCCGATCACCGTACCCCTGCGTGCGCCCGAGCTGGGTCCCGGGGAGTGGATCCAGGGACCCCGGGTCTCGATGGTCGCCTCCCGCGGCTCCGTGGTCCTGGTCGACTTCTGGGACTACACCTGCGTCAACTGCCTGCGGACGCTGCCGTACCTGAAGACGTGGCACGAGCGCTACTCCGGGCACGGGCTGACCATCGTCGGCGTTCATACTCCCGAGTTTGAGTTCACGGCGGACCCGGAAGTGGTGGCCGCGGCTGTCCGCGACCTCGGCATCCCCTACCCGGTGCTCCTGGACGACGGCAAGGCGACATGGCAGCTGTTCGCCAACCACTACTGGCCCGCCAAGTACCTGGTCGACAGCCGGGGCTATCTTCGCTTCGAGCATTTCGGCGAGGGGGCCTACGGCTACATGGAGGAATCGATCCAGACCCTCCTGCGCGAGGCCGGGCACAACGGCGACCTGCCCGCGGTTCTGGCGCCCCTGCGCCAGGAGGACCGGCCCGGCGCGGTCTGCTACCCGGCGACCCGCGAGACCTACGTCGGCTATCTCCGGGGAAGGCTTCTGGCTGCCGAAGGCTATCGTCCCGGCGAGGAGGTCCGGCACCGGGACGACCAGGAGCCGGCTCCGCCCGGCATGTTCAACGCCCGCGGTGCCTGGCGCCATGAAGCCGAGTTCATGGAGGCCCTCGAAGCGGGCGCGGAGCTGGACCTCGTCTGCGATGCGGCTGGAGTGAACCTTGTGGTCAGCTCGGACGGCGGCGAGTTGGAGATCGAGATGGACGGCCGCCCGGTGCCGCCGGAGGAGCGGGGTGCCGACGTGGTGGAGAGGGACGGCCGGACGCTCGCGGTCTGGGAACGGCCCCGGATGCTCTGGCTGGTGGAGTCCCAGGAGTTTCGCCAGCGCCGCCTGCGCCTGCGCTTCCTGACCCCGGGCACCCGGGCTTACGCCTTCACCTTCACCACCTGCATCGAGGGACCGGCGCCGTCCTGAGGGCATCTGTTCCGAAGCGGCCGGCCCGCTGTCTCAAGGGGCATGGCAGCTCACTGTGTGTCCCTTCCATTTCCGTATCTCCCTGCCATTCCGCAGGCGACTGGCCCGGGCCGGATCTCTTCCTGTACGCTACGAGGGGGGACTCGGAACGTGCAGTTGGAGCACCTGGATCACCTGAGCGATGAGGAACTGGTCGAGAAGGCCCGCATTGAGCCGGCCCTCGCTTCGGAGTGCCTGGGCGTCCTCTACCGCCGGTTCTACCCCAAGGTGGCCTACTGGTGCCTCCGAGTCTGCGGCAGCCGCGAAGAGGCCACCGACCTGGCGCAGGAGGTCTTCCTCCGCGTCCACTCCCGCCTGGGCTCGTTCCGGGGGGAGAGCCGATTCTCTACCTGGCTCTATCAGGTTACCCGCAGCGTCGCCATCAACCGCGGGGAGTCCTCGCGGCGGCGGACGGCTCCTCTCACCGACCTGGACGGCGCCCCGGAGATCGTGGACCCTCTGCCCGACGCCCAGGAGGTCCTGGCGCGCGCCGAGGCCGCGGGGGAGCTGCGGGCCGCCATGGAGGAACTGGAGCCGCTGGAGGCCAAGGTCCTCTACATGCACTTCGCCAACGGCGTGACTCTCCCCAGGATCACCGAGATGCTCGGGCTCGAGAACCGCTCCGGGGCCAAGGCCTTCATCGTGAGCGCCACGCGCAAGCTCCGCCGACGCTTCGGCGTGGAGCGCAAGAACGCCGAGAACGCCAAGGACGCCAAGGACGCCAAGGGCGTCATCCCGAAGGAGGTGGGCCGTGTCTCTGAGTGACTCGATGCGCTCGGCCTGGTCTCAGGAGACCGGCTGCCCGTCTCCCGAGGATTACCTCCGTCTGTCGTCTGGCGAGGTCACTCCGCAGGAGCGGCGTCGGCTGGCGGAGCACGCGGACGTCTGCCCGGCGTGCTCCTCCGAGCGCGACATGGCGCGGCTCTTCGCGGCGCCTCCCGGGGAGATCGCCTCCCGGCAGGAGGACGTGGACCACATCGTCTCCCACCTGGAAAAGCTCCGCCTGCCGACGACCCGGGTCCCCCTGGCATTCCCGACGGTTTCCACAGTCCGGCGGCGGGCCATCCCGGCGTGGGCCGGGCGCCTGGCCGCTCTGTTGCTGCTGGCCGTCGCGCTGGGCCTGTACTTCTCCCGTCCGGAGGCGCCGCCGCTGCGCGGTCCCGGGACGGGGACGGTTGTCCGCGGTGGGGAGGTGCGGCTCGTCGGCCCGGTCGGGGAATTCCGGGAGCTGCCGCGGGTGTTCCGATGGGAAAGGGTAGAAGGGGCGCGCTCGTACCGCGTGACGCTGCTCGCCGTGGACGAGAGCGTGATCTGGCAGGAGACAGTGGAGGCTTCCTCCGCCGGCCTGCCCGAAGAGGTGGCCGCCGGACTTCACCCCGCGGTCCTCTACTCCTGGAGCGTGGAAGCGCTGGATGAGCGAGGCGCGAGTCTCGCCCCTCCGGGGACGGCCCGGTTCAGGGTTCAGCCTCCCGGAGAGGGACCCGTCCCCCCTTAGGGACAAGGTAAGACAACAAGGCAGGTCACCCATGAGTCATCCATCCTTCGTGAGACGCCGGACCGCCCTCGCCGTGGCGGTCCTCGTCCTTTTGTGCCTCGCGCCGCAGGAGGCCGCGGCTTCCGACAAGCTCACGCTGCGGGTCAACGATGCCCGGGGCGGCCCCGGTGACCTGGTGGCCGTGGTCGTGCGCACCTACGCGTCGCGCCCCATCGGGCAGGGCCAGATCTGCATCGGGACCAAGCGCGGCCGGCGCGGCAAGGCCACGGCCGCTGCGACAGTTGGCGAGACGGCGGCGGAGTCCGCGCCCTTTGCCCGGCTGGAGAAGGTCGAGATCTTCAGCGCGAATCAGGACGCCACGTTCCAGTTCTCGTTCGACGGCGCCGAGGCGGACGTCACCTTCCGCTCTCCCACCGGCTCGATCAACGCAGTGGACGGTCCCCTCGCGGTCTTCCACTTCCGCCTCTCCAACTCGGTCAAGCCAGGGGAGGTCTACGAGCTCGCCCTCGACGTCGCGGACACCCGGATCATGGACGGCTCCGGGCAGTGGCTTACCCTTGAGTCCAAGCCGGGAGAGCTCGAGATCCGGGAAGACGATGATGGGGAGGGCGATGAAATCAAGCTGGCGGCGACCGGCGGCCGGGTCCGGAGGGGCAAGGTCGCCCGGGTGAAGCTCGGGACCGAGGACCGGATCGCCCTCTCCAGCGGCCGCATCGCCCTGCGCTATGACCCGAAGCTGGCCAAGGGCAAGCCCTGGGTCCGCGTCGATCCCCGGTATGGCAAGGCCACGGTGCTGGTGAACACCGATACCCCCGGCCTCGTGGTCATCAACTTCCAGTCTCCGGACCGCTCCCTGAACCGCGTGCCGGGAGACCTGTTCGAGGTCCGCATGACCATCTCCCGCCAAGCGCCCCGCGGCCGGAGCCCGGTCACGATCGACCGCGGGCTCACCTTCCTGCGCGACGAAGAAGGGGACCAGCTTGACCTGGAGATCCAGAACGGCGTTCTGATCGTCCGGTAGAGCTCGTCGAAAGGGCGCAGCAGGCTGCGCCCTTTCGATTTTCCCCAGTTTTCTTCTTCCAACCTCAAAACTTCTCCGCATTCGGCCCGTAAAAGGGTCTTGACGACAGATGTAGTCATGGGTACTCTGACGACAGTTGTAGTCACGGAGGAACGATGAGTACGAAAACCATAGGGGACCAGGAGCTGACGCTCCTCAAGTACGTGGCGGAGGCGGGGCCCGTCTCGGTGGGGCAGGTGGTGGAGGGCTTCGGCGCTCCCCGCGAGCTGGCGCGCTCGACCGTGCTCACCATGATGGAGCGGCTCCGCCAGAAGGGTCACCTGGAGCGCGAGCAGGTGGACGGGGTGTACCGCTACACCACGGCCACCTCGACGGGCGAGATGCTGAGGGGCGTGGTCCATTCCTTTGTCGAGAAGACCCTGGCCGGCTCGGTGTCGCCCTTTGTGAGCTACCTGACGGAGCGGTCCGAGGTCTCGGACGACGAGCTGGCCGAGCTGGAGCGGCTGGTGGACCGGCTCAAGTCGAAAAGGGTGGAGCCATGATCGACACCGTTTTGGACGGATTGCTGCGGGGGTCCCTCCATGGCGCCCTGTTCGTGGGCGGTGTGTGGCTCCTGTGCCGCCTGCTCCCCGGAATTCCGGCCTCGCTGCGTTGCGCCCTTTGGTGGCTGGCCTGCCTCAAGCTCGTGGTGAGCTTCGCCGGGATCGTGCCCGTCGAGCTGCCCCTGCTGCCGGCCGAAGAGGTCGCGCCCTCCATCGTCCGTCTCAACCTACAGTCGCCCGACGAGGCTCCCGAGGCTGCCGTTCCTGTCCGGATCTCCTGGGCCGAGGCGCTCGCCGGAGCCTGGCTGCTGGGGCTGCTCGTCCAGCTCGCGTTGACGGTCCGCCAGCTCGGACAGGCCCGTCGGATCGTCCGCCGGTCGGAGCCGGTGACCGAGCCGTGGATCCTGGAGCGGTTTTCCCAACTGCGGGGAGAGCTAGGGCTTGGAGAGGCCGAGCTGCGGATCTCGCCGGGCGTCGAGTCTCCGCAGGTCCTGGGCCTGCTCCGGCCGGTGGTGCTGCTTCCGGCCGCTTCGGTCCGGACCCTCTCGCCGGCCGACCTCTCGATGGCGCTGTGCCACGAGCTCGTGCACGTCCGGCGCGCCGACCTGTGGTGGGGCTGGGTGCCGGCCCTGGCGCAGAGACTCTTCTACTTCCATCCCCTGGTGAAGCTGGCCGCCCGCGAGTACTCGCTCTCCCGGGAGGCCGCCTGCGACGCGGAGGTCCTCCGTGTCCTCGATCCCGAACCCCAGGCGTATGGCCGCCTGCTTCTGCGGCTGGGGGTTGCTCCCCGGGTCACGAGAATGGCCGCCGCCGGGGCCGCGCCTTCTGTCCAGAATTTGAAAAGGAGATTGCAAATGTTGGAACAGGCTTCCGAAAATCGCCGGCTTCCCCTCGGATGGGTGGGCCTGATCGTCGTGCTCGCGCTGCTCGGCGTGGTTCCCTTCCAGATCGTGGCGCAGGAGGCGCCTGCGGCTCCTGCGGCCCCGGCTGCTCCCGCCGCCGCACCAGCCCCGCCCGCGCCGGCGAGCCCGGCAGTCCCAGCGGTCGCACCGGCTGCTCCGGAGTCTGCGCAGGACTCCATCCCGGTCGTGGCTCCGATGGCTCCCATGGCTCCAGTACTCCAGGTGGCCGCGGTGGGGCAGACTCCCCCGGCGCCTCCCGTGCCTCCTGTTCCGCCCGTGCCTCCGGTCCCGCCGGTCCCGCCGATGGCAGGCCACGACTGGGCCGACGGCGACTCCTATGTCCTCCTGACGGGGCAGAACCAGACCATGATCAACGGGTCCAGGTCTGACATCCGCGATGCCAAGGAGCTCCGCAAGGGAAATGAGCCTCTGCTGTACTTCCGCCAGGGGCGCAAGGCTTACGTGGTCTACGATGCTGCCGCCCTGCGAAAGGCCGAGGAGATCTTCAAACCTCAGGCGGAGATGGGAGAGCGGCAGGCCGCGCTGGGCGCCCAGCAGGCAGCGCTAGGTGAGAAGCAGGCGAAGCTGGGCGAGCAGCAGGCGCGCATCGGCGGCCAACAGGCCGAGCTGTCCATGAGCAACCGGAAGGACGAGGTAGACAGGCTCAGCCGGGAGCAGGACAAGCTCGGAGAGCAGCAGGACGAGCTCGGACGCCAGCAGGACGTGCTTGGACGTCAGCAGGACAAGCTCGGCCGAGAGCAGGATCGCCTGGGCCGGGAGGCTGAAAAGCAGTTCAAAGCGCTGATCGCCGAGGTACTCCGGAGCGGTTTGGCGAAGAGAGTCGAAGACTAGGAAAGGACATAAAGGGCCTAAAGGACTTGAAGGACGGGGGGTTCCTTGTCCTTTGGGTCCTTTATGTCCTTTAGGTCCTTTGTCCTTTCCCGTTCCCGCTTGCACCCGCACTCCCTTCCGCGACATCCTCTGCGCCGATGGCGACCTATGCGATCGGTGACGTC
>JANOCF010000866.1:0-1509 GCA_031412055.1 Holophagales bacterium
GCGCGCCGGTGCGTACGCTCTACGCGGAGACCTTCTACCCGCGCCTGCACCTGGGCTGGAGCGAGCTGTTCTCGGCCATCCGCGGCTCGTCGCACTACATCGAGGCGCCGGAGTCGGAGCTGTACGACCTGGCCGCGGACCCGGGGGAGAAGAACAACGTCCTCACCGGGGAGCGGCGGACCTACGCGGAGCTGCGCAAGGCGCTCGAGCCGCTCAAGACCCCGCTGGCGGCCCCGGCCGCCGTGGATACGGAGACGGCGGCGAAGCTCGCCTCGCTCGGCTACCTCGGCTCGGTCGTCGATTCGGGCGACGGCCTGCTGCCCGACCCGAAGCGGAAGATCCATACTCTCGACGCTCTCGGCCAGGCGCTGAACCACCATTCCCGCCAGGAATACGCGCTGGCGGTCCCGCTCTTCCGGCAGATCCTCCAGGAGAACCCGAAGATGCTGGACGCCTGGGAGAACCTGGGCCAGTCGCTGCAGAAGCTCGGCCGCCACGAGGAGGCGCTCGCCGCCTACAAGGAGGCCATGGAGGTGTCCAAGGGCGTCGGCCATGTGGCGTTGGCCACGGGCTCGCTCCTGCTCGACATGGGCCGGCTCGACGAGGCGCGGGAGCATGCCGGGATCGGCCTGGCCACGAGCCCGGCCGTAGCGCACAACCTGCTCGCCCAGATCGCTCTCGCCGGCGGCGACATGGCCACGGCGGAGAAGGAAGCCCGTGCCGCCCTCGCGGCCCGCGGCTCGCGTCTCGGCCCGCTGGTGACGCTGGCGGCCATCCTCCAGCAGCAGGACAAGCTCGACGAAGCCCTCAAGCTCACCGACGACGCGCAGAAGGAGATGAGCCCGGGCCAGAAGTACCCCTCGCTCTTCCTGATGCGCGGCGACCTGTTCGGCCGCCAGGGCCGCGTGGCCGAGGCGGAGCAGGCGTTCCTGCGCGAGATCCGCGACTTCCCGGGCGACACGTCGGCCTACACGCGCCTGTCGGTGCTCTATGCCTCGGTGGGCCGGCCGCAGGAGGCCGTGAGCGTGCTCCGCAACATGGTCGAGACCCAGAACTCGCCGGCCGCCTATATCGCGGCGGTCAAGACGCTCCGCATCCTGGGGGACCCGCAAGGCGCGGCCGCCCTCTTGCGGCACGCGATGACAATGCATCCGGAAAGCAAGGAGCTGCGGGCGCTGGCCGGCTGAGGCCGCCCCGATGGTTCGATACCAGGGAGTCAACCGATGAAGATCCACAAGTCCATCGTCCTCGTCGCCCTCCTGTCCGCCTGCTCGCAAGGGGATGCTCCCCTGGACGCGGAGCAGGGGCAGGCGGCGCCTACACAGGCTGCCCCTGGCCAGACCGCTCCGGGTCAGCCGGTTCGGGGTCAGGCGGTTCCGGGCCAGACCGCTCCGGCTCCGGGAACGCAGGGTGCTCAGGGTGCTCAGGGTGCCCCTGCGGCTCCCGCCAGCCCGGCCGACAAGAAGTGGCAGGAAGCCATGGCCTTGATCCGCAAGGGCGACGGCAAGG
>JANOCF010000867.1:0-10482 GCA_031412055.1 Holophagales bacterium
GTGCAGGTAGCCAAAACCTTCTCGGCCAATGGCATCAGCGAAGAGCAGGCCCGCCAGACGGCCGTGAATTCGGTGGCCTACACCGTGCGCCAGAGCAACGACACCACTTTGCTATTCGACGACCACTTCACGTTCCGGTCCAACGCACCATGGGCTTTCAGTAGCAAGGATCGGACCGGCAGATCGTAGGCGCAGGCCTGCTCGCAGAAACCCGCGCAGTGGGTGCAGTGGGCGGCCCGCTCCGAGGCCACCAGCTTCGCGTAGGACTCCACCCCTCGTCCCTCCTGCTGGTACTCGTGGTAGTACATCGAGAAGCGCAGGATGTCCGCGATGCGCACGCCCTCGGGGCAGGCGTCGTGGCAGGAGCCGTCGAAGCGGCAGACCTCCCGGGAGAAGAAGGCGGCGTAGTCCTCCAGCACCTGGTTGTCCGCCTCGCTCAGCGTCTGGCCCGAGGCCGCCGCGTACTCGTCCACCTGCTTGCGGCTGTTGATCGAGATGATCAGGGTCGAGAGCTTCTGGTTGGACAGCACCCATTTGAGCGCCGCCTGCTTGAAGCTCGTGTGGCGGTCGCGGAAACGGTCCAGGTCCGCCCCCTTGGCTCCGGCCAGGGTCTTCATGGCCACGAAGCCGACCCCTTGCTGGTGGGCCTTGGCGATGAGCCGGTCCTGGTCCGGATAGTCGAGGAAGCTGTAGCGGCCGAGCAGGACGTCGAAGCGCTTGGTGTCCACGGCGTGATGCATGACCTTCATCAGGTCCGGGTCGTGACCGCTCATCCCCAGGAAGCGCGCCTTGCCGGCCTTCTTCGCGATCGCGAAGGCCTCGTGCATCTCGGGGTTGTCCAGCCGCCGGGGTCCCTGGCCGTCCGAGCGCTCCCCCACCTCGTGGTTCAGGACGACGTCCACGTGATCGGTGCGCAGGCGGCGCAGGCTGGTGTCCAGGATCTCCAGGAAGCTCTTCTTCGTGGCCGGCTTGCCCACGTGGTGCGGGCACCACTTGGTGACCAGCACCACCCGGTCCCGCACTCCCTTGAGCCCCTCCCCGATCACCTCTTCGCTGCGGCCGCCGCGGTAGCAGTGGGCCGTGTCGAAGTAGGTGATCCCCCGGTCCACGGCGTAGCGGACCACTTCGGGGTCGTCGACCGGATAGCCTCCGAAGCCGACCTCCGAGACCTGGAGGTTGGTCCGGCCGAGACGGCGCCGGCGCATGGTGTTCGCCTTGGGAGGAAGGGGCGGCTTGGCAGGCGGAGCCGCTTCCCCCACGCCGCCGGTCGTCAGGGTGGCTCCGAGCACGGCGGTGCCGCGCAGCAGGTCGCGGCGGCTCAGGCCGCCATCCGGTTTCTCAGGCTGGTCGCTCATGCGGTGATCTCCCAAGCGCCCTCCGGGCGTTGTCCCTCGACAGGTAGACGAGAAGGAAGAGGAAAAAGGCCAGGACGTAGATCTTGTTGGTGAGCCAGAGCAGCCCCCAGAAGGAGAGGTCGGGCTGCCGGAGGTACAGGCCGAACTTGGCCAGGACGATCAGGGCCTCGGCCGCGGCGATCCCCCTGCCCGCGGACAGGCCCAGGGGGTGGCGGTGCCAGAGGAGCCAGGCGAGCGCAATGTGGGCCACCCACCAGAAGTCCCACATGATGGGCGGCTCAACCACCGGACGGCCGGCGGAGCGCTCGGCCGCAAAGAACAGCACGGGCGCCAGGAACTTGATGACCAGTGTCCAGACGATCATCACGGCCAGCCCCACGACGCAGAGATCGAGCCCTCGCGCCTCCGGCCGGCCGGGAGGGCTCATGCTTGCGCGTCCTCCAGCATGGGCTCCATGTCTTCCGGAGCGTGCGGAGCGCGCTCGGGACGGGTCCGCGAGAACCACGCGACCACGCCCAGGGACAGCAGGGCCGAGGCCGCCCGGACGGCGTAGAAGGGGACGCCGCTCGTCACGTAGTTGTAGGCCGGGAAATGGAGAGAGAACCAGTCGTGGATGAAGAAGGCCTCCACAAAGGCGAGCACCCCGCGGTAAAGACCGGCCACCAGGAGCCCTCCTCCACGGCTGAAGAGCAGGACCAGGGAGACCTCGCGGCAGAGCACGGCCACCACGGCGGAACCGAGAAAGGCCGAGTCCCGCATCTCGCCCCCGGGGAGAATCGGCGGCAGGGAGAGAGCCAGGCCCGCCAACACCGAAAGCGCCACGGCTCCCGGGCGCGCCAGGGTCTGGCGCCAGCCCGCGTAGACCGAACCGCGCAAGGCCCGCTCCCATCCCCAGATCCCCAGGATGAGACAGGCCGGCAAGGCCCAGAGCGTGGTCAGGATCAGCTCCCGGTCACCCAGTTCCTGCGCGCCGAAGGTGAAAGTCGCCCAGCCGGTCAGGTAGCCCACCGCGAGAAAGCTCTGATCCAGGGCGAAGGCCAGGGCCACCAGGGCTAGAAGAGCGATGCGGCGCGGGAGCGGACCGGGCGGTTGCTCCCCTTCGGGCAGATCCCGGGCGAGTCTGGGAGCAAAGAGCAGCGAGAGGACCAGGGCCCCGATCGGGATGCCCCAGAGCACGACGCGGCGGTAGGTTTCGACGTCTCCGAACGCCGCCGCGGTTTGCGGCAGGGAGAGTCCCACCCCAAGAACGATCAGGAACAAGGTCAACAGGCCCGTGCGGATCACCAGGCCCTCCGCAATCGTCGTTGCTGCATGCCCACCTCCCCAGGGGGGATACGGTAGCACGGAGGAACCGGCGGTTGCCCAAGCCGGGGCAGCGGCTGCCCTCATTGGGGCAACCGCTGCCCTCTCTCAGGATTCGATCTCGATTCCGAACCCGTCGGCGAGGCGGTTGTAGAGGTTGAAGAAGCCGGTGATCTGGACGATGTCGTGGATGGCCGGGTCGTCGAACCCGGCGGTCCGGAGCTCCTCGATGTCCTCGCGGGTCATGGCCGCGGGAGTGCGGGTCAGCTTCATGGCGTAGTCGAGCATCCTGCGATCGGCGCCGGAGAGGACGGCCTGCCGGTAGTCCTCTCGCAGCGCCCTCACCAGCTCCTCGCCTTCCGTCCCTCTCTCTGCGACCTCGGCCCGGAGGTCGTCCGCGTGCGCGGCCACTCAGTAGTGGCAGTCGTTGGCGCGCGAGACCACCACGGCGATCATCTCGCGCTGGGCCCGGGAGAGCTGGCTGCGCGGCGAGAGCATCAACGCCTCGTACATCTTGATCGAGGCGTCCAGCACCTCCGGCCGCAGGCTCTGGCAGCTCAGGACGTTGAACACCTTGCCGGCGCGGCGGATCGTCGTCGTAGATGCGCTTGAGAAGCCCCGTGGCTTCCCCGGGTGGGATGGTCCGGATCCAGGTCATCCCGGGATTCTACAACTGACCGCTCAGCAGGTAGCAGATGCCGTCGAGCGCGCGGTGCCAGACGGTCCGGTTGCGCCACTCCTCCCACTTGAACTCGACGCAGTGCTTCGCGTCCGCTTCAAAGACCTCCTTGAGCTGCGCCGCAATCTCCTTGTCGACGATCCCCACCCCGGCCTCCTCGTTGATGTCGAACGAGCGGTCGTCCAGGTTGGTGGAGCCGACGTGCGCCCACATCCCGTCGATGACCATGATCTTCTGGTGGATCATGGTGTCCTGGTGCTCGAAGATGCGGATCCCGCGCTTCAGCAGGTCGGGAAAGTGGTGATGGCCGGCGTGCTTCACCAGGGCGCTGTCGGTGACCGGACCGGGAATCATGACCCGGACGTCCACCCCGCGCTTCACCGCCTTCTCCAGGAGCTTGCAGGACTCCTCGTCAGGGATGAAGTAGGGATTCTGAATCAGCAGCTCCTTCTGCGCCGAGGCGATGGCCAGCTTGAACATCAGCTCCAGGTCCGAGATCCCGCCGAGGGGGGCGCCGGCGAGCATGTGCATCCGGAGGTCACCCTCGGGTCCTATGTGGGGGAAGTACTTCTCTCCCACCAGGACCTCCTTGGTCTCCTCCACCCAGTGCTGGGCGAAACACGACTGCGCGGCGTTGACGATCGGCCCGCGGAGCCGTATCCCGGTATCGCGCCAGTTTTCCTTGCCCTCCCCGTTCCCCGTCCACAGGTGGGAGATGCCGTGCCCGAAGATGAAAGCCGTGCGGCCGTCGAAGATGGCGAGCTTGCGGTGGGTGCGCTTGTTGAGCTGGCCGAGGTCGATGAGGCGGATCGGGTGGTAGCGGGCTACGCAGACCCCGGCCTCCTTCATCATCTTCAGCAGGCTCTTGTCCATCTTGAAGGAGCCGGCCGCGTCGAGCATGAGCCGGACCTCGAGGCCGTCGCGGGCGCGCGCCGCGAACGCCTCCGCCACCTGGCGGCAGATGTCGCCCGTCCACCAGACGTAGGTCTCGTAGTGGATCGTCTCCTTGGCCTCGGCGATCTCCTTGAAAAGCCTGGGGAAGAACCCGTCGCCGTTGAAGAAGAGCTCGCCGCTGTTGCCCTCGAGGATGATCGCGCGCGTCATGCCTGCGATCGACGGGAGCGCCTCCTCGAAATTGTCGATATCCGGGACCTTGACGTTGAACTCCCGCTCCCGGATGTTTGTCCAGAGCATCAGGCCCAGCAGGGCGATCGCCAGGCCCATTACGACCAGCACCCAGATAGGAATTTCGATCATGCGCGTTGGATCCCTTTCCCCCTCTCCCCAGTCCTGAGGGATGTCCTCATAGCTGCTCGTTGATCAGATACGACCCGCGATCGATGAACTGGTGCCAGGCGGAGCGCTGCCGCCACTCCTCCAGGGTGACCTGCCTGCTGTCCGCCACGTCGCGCTCGAAGGCGGCCCGCAGCTCGGAGGCCACGCCGGAATCGATCAGCCCGATGCTCGCCTCGTCGTTGATGTCGAGCGACCGATCGTCGAAGTTGGTCGAGCCGACGAGCGACCACACGCCGTCCACCACCATGACCTTCTGGTGGTTGAGGGTCTTCTGGTGCTCCCAGATCTCGATGCCCTTGGCCAGCAGCTCCTCGTAGCGGCGATGCCCGGCGTGGAGCACCACGGAGCTGTCGGTGACCACACCCGGGAGCATGATCCGGATCTTGACCCCGCGGTCGGCCGCGCGTTCCAGGAGCCCCACCATCTCCCCGTCGGGGATGAAGTACGGGTTCTGGATGAGCAGCTCCTCCTGGGCCGTCGCGATGGCCATCTTGAAGAGCAGCTCCAGGCGGGAGACGCCTCCCTGGGGCGAGCTGGCCGTGACGTGGGCCCGCACCGACCCGGCCGGCTGCAGCCGCGGGAAGTACTTGTCCCCGAGCAGCACCTCCGAGCTCTGCTCCATCCAGTTCTCGGCAAACACGGCCTGGATGGCGTTGACCACGGGACCCTCGATCCGCATCCCGGTATCGCGCCAGTGCTCCTCGTCCTGGCCCTGGCCGGTCCATTCCTTGGCGATGCCGTGGCCGAACACGTAGCCGATGCGGCCGTCGAAGATGGCCAGCTTGCGGTGGGTGCGGTTGTTGATGAGCCCGAGGTCCTGGAGGCGGAAGGGGTGGAAGAAGGAGATCTTCACCCCGGCCTCCTCCATCTGCTCGAACAGCTCCTTCTTGCCGTTCTTGGAGCCGACGGCATCCAGGGTCAGCCGGACCTCGACCCCCTCCCGTGCCCTCTTGGCGAGCGCGGCGGCGAGCTGGTCGCAGACCTCGCCCTCCCACCAGACATAGGTCTCCATGTGGATCGTCTCCCGCGCCGCCGCGATGTCCTCGAAGAGGGGCGGGAAGAATCCATCGCCATCCTGGAGCACCGTCACCCGGTTGCCGGCCTGGACGGGCGAGCCCGTGACCCCGGCGATGGACGGGAGGGCCTGCTCGAAGTCGGCGAGGTCGGGCACGCGGACGTGCGACTCCCGCTCCCTCCGGGTCGACCAGATGATCAGGAGAAGCACGATGAGGATCAGGACGTAGAACGAGGCGGTCCACCAGGAGACCAGGAACTTCCGGGCCCGCCTTTTGGGTACGGCTTCGGCGATCGCGGGGATCGTTGCCATTGTCTGTTGTCTCCGCTCAGTCGGGGCGGCCGTTCCGGTGCAGCTCGACGAGGACCGGCCAGTGGTCGGAGGGGCCGGCCTGAAGGACCCGCGATTCGGCGGTGGTCCAGCCCGGGTCTGCCACCACCCAGTCGATCCTCTGGCGCAGGATGCGATGGGTGCACGCCATCTCTTCGCCGCACAGCCGGAAAATCTCGGCCGCCATCAAAGTCTTCATCTCCGGTGCCTGGGGGGGCGCGTTGAAGTCCCCCACCAGCACGAAGGGTCCGCTCGACTGCCGGAGCCTTTTGAGAAGTCCTTCGGCTTGCAGGGTCCGTGCCGGACGGCTGCCCCGGAGCCCCGCGGCCAGGTGCGTGACGAAGAAGTCGATCTCCGAGCCGGGAAAGGCGATGCGGGAGTGGAGGACGGTCCGGGCCTCGCCGGGACCGGGGAGCTGGACGACCTCGGAGCCGCGGATCTCCCCCCGGGTGAGGACCGCGTTGCCGAACTCGTCGCCGGGCCGCCCGAAGCTGCGGCCGAACTCGTAGCTCATCCCGGTCAGCCCCGCGAGGGTCTTCACCTGGTCCTCGTAGCGCGCGATCCAGCCGCCGCGATGGACCTCCTGCAGCCCGACCACGTCCGGCTTCGCAGCCTCGATGACGTCCGCGATCCAGTGGAGATACCGGCGGCTGAACCGGTGGGCCCGGCCGTGGATGTTGTAGGAAAGGACCCGAAGGCGAAAGCGCGCCACGGCCTCCGGGTCCTGCGAAAGGTATGCCGGAATCGGATGACGCAGGGAGAGCAGACCCGCTCCCCCTGTCATCAATCGATCAGGGGCAGGAGAACGCCTTCGTGTCCTGCACCGGCACCGACTTGGTGCCGAGCGGGTTGAAGTATGCCTGCACCTTGCCGGTCTGGGTGTCGATCACCGTCAGGGTGAACTCGACGTTGGTGGTCGCGGCGTAGAACACCCAGTACTTGTTGCCCAGCTCCGGCACGCAGGCGTTGAGCACCTTGACCAGCATCTCCACGTTGCTCTGGCTGAAGAAGTAGAACAGGCCCGAGTCCGGGGCGAAGTCGAGGGGCACCGCCGAAGCGTTGCCGCTCTGGTCCGCCGTCCGCCAGGAGACCTCGGCCTGGAAGCGGCCGTTGTTCAGGCAAAGGGCCGTGGCCGTCGGCACGCAGGGCTGCACCGTGGCATCGGTCGCGGTCGCCAGCTCATTCGAGTAGCCGGACGAGCCCGCCCCGTTCTGGGCGCGGATCCGGAAGATGTAGAGAGTCGCCTCGCTGAGCCCGCCGACAATGGCGCTGGTGGAGTTGGCCGGGGCGGTCGCCACCTCCTGGAACGTACCGCCGGCCGTCTTGCGCTCGATGCGGTAGCCGGTCTCGCCGCTGGAGTCGTTCCAGGTCAGCATGACCTCCGACGTCGAGTGCGCGTGGCCTTGAAGATTCGTCGGAGCGGACGGCGCGTTGTTGCCGGAGTCGTCGTCCTGGATGGTGACGGTGGCGCTCTTGCCCGCGTTGTCGAGGACGGCCCCGCCCGTGGGGCTGCTCAGGACGACGTTGAACGTCTCGTTGGCCTCGGCGAGATTGTCCTGTTTGGTCGCGAGATCGACGTTCTTGGGCGCGTCGTCGCCGTCGGCCCAGAACAGGCTGCTGGTGCGGGGAGTGAAGTCGGCGCTCGACGCCGTGCCCACGACGAGGGAGACGGTTACCGAGACGGCGCCGTCGTCGCCGTTGAGGCGGTTGACCTGGAGGGTGGCCGTATCGCCCTCGACGACGTTGACGGCCGTGCTCGCCAGCTTCAGCGTCCCCTGATTGCCGCTCCCACCCTCGCCAACGACGATGGTGCCCACCATGCCGGCCCCCTGGTGGGGCGCGCAGAAGTAGCGGAAGGTGCCTTCCGTGTTGAACTTATGGGAGAACGTCCACGGAGCGGTCTTGACGGCCCCGCTCGAAAAGCTGCCGTCGCTGGCCACGACGTTGTGGCCCCCCTGTACGACATTCCAGACCACGGTGTCGCCCGGATTGATGGTGACGGTCGCGGGGTCGAACTCGAAGTTCCGCACCGTCACCTCGATGGTGGCCGCCTGGGCCAGGCCGGCGGTGAGGAACAGGATACCCAGGAGCAGGATCGAAAGGCGCTGGCGCATAGCAAGAATCTCCTACAGAGTGAATCCGGCACGGCAAGAGTGCGCGAAAGCTTACCACCGCCGCCGATCACGACATAATGTGCCGGGGGGAACGAAAATGGCTCGGAACGGTCACAAGTTCAAGGTCAGGAAGCGCTACCACGCGCCGGGCACCGCCCCGGGTACGCTCCGCGCCCCTGAAAAGCGGGTCGAGCAGGTGCAGGTCACGGTCATCGACTACGGGCCGGACCACCTGGAAGAGAAGACTGTCACGCGCATCGAGGAGCTCTTCCCCTATCGCGACTCCCCCACCACAACCTGGATCAACATCGAAGGGTTGCACGACGTCGCCCTGCTGGAGGCCCTCGGCAAGCACTTCGGCTTCCATCCCCTAGCCCTTGAAGACGTCCTCAACTGCGGCCAGCGGCCCAAGATCGAGGACTACGACACGCACCACTTCCTGGTCATGAAGTCCCTTCTCCACAAGGAGGCCCTGCAGACGGAGCAGATCAGCTTCTTCGTGTCCGGCCACTTCGTCATCACTCTGCAGGAGGTGCCGGGCGACTCCTTCGACCAGGTGCGGGAGCGCATCCGGCGCGGCAAGGGGCTGATCCGCAAAGGAGGCCCCGGCTACCTGGTCTATGCCCTGGTCGACGCGCTCATCGACGAGTTCTTCCCCGTGCTCGAAAAGTACGGCGAGCAGATCGAGGATCTCGAGACCGAGCTGCTCCGCGATCCCTCCACGGAAACGATCCAGCAGATCCACCGGATCAAGCGCGAGCTGCTCATGCTCCGCCGCATGGCCTGGCCCGAGCGCGACGTCATCAGCGCCATGCAGCGCGAAGAGTCCGACGTCATCACGCCCGAGACCCAGGTCTTCCTGCGCGACTGCTACGACCACACCATCCAGGTCATCGACATGATCGAGACCTTCCGCGACCTGGCTTCGGGCATGCTGGACGTCTATCTGTCCAGCATCAGCAACCGGATGAACGAGGTCATGAAGGTGCTGACGATCATCTCGACCATCTTCATCCCTCTCAACTTCATCGCCGGCATCTACGGGATGAACTTCAACCCGGAAGCGAGTCCTTTCAACATGCCGGAGCTGAACTGGTACTTCGGGTATCCTTTCGCCCTGAGCCTGATGGCCGCCGTGGCTTTGCTGCTGGTCTCCTACTTCCGCAGGAGGCGCTGGTTCTAGGGGCTGGGGGAGAAAGGCGGCGGCGCCTTGGGACCCAGGGGCGCCAGCGGCGGCGAAAGGGGCTGGCGCTCGACCGGAAGGAGCAGACGGGGACCAGTCGGAGTCTGTCCGGTGGACGGCGGAAGCGTCCCGCTTCCCGGGGACGGAGTGGGAGTCGCGGACATCGCGGCCGTCGCGGATACCGGCGAAGCGCCTCCCCTCCTCCTGGATGACAGCTCCCGGAACAGCGTGGCGGCAAAGGCCTCGATCCCCCGCCTCTCTTCCGGCGCGGGCCCGCTCGTTCCGCGGCCGGCGAAAACCAGACGTGAGGGTTCGGCCTCCTCTCCCGCGAGCTGGCTGAACTGGAAGGCCTTCAGGGAGTCGAACCAGCCGTACACGCGATCGAGAGCCTCCGGCTGGAGGCGCCCCCGCACCTCGTCGCTTCCCCAGGCGCAGGCCCCAGCCTTCACCTCGCCGGTGAGGAACACCGACACGCTCTCACAGCTCCCCACCGACTCGCCGCGGTGCCAGGAGAGCGCCAGGCCGTAGGAGCCGCCGCTCCTGCCGCCCGCCAGCTCGGCGGCCACGCGGCGCGCCCACTCCACGACCATCCGCTGCTCGGCCGGTCCGGGGCGAACCTTCCCCCGGCCGTGGAAGACCAGCTCAGCCCGGGCCATCCGGGCGCGGAAGGGAGCGTACTTGCGGGCGAGGTAGTGGGCGTCCTCCTCCCGTTCCGGACCCGGGAACAGGTAGGAGACGAGCGGAGAGCTGGTCGGCCCGGTGGCCACCCCGCCGATGCCGATGACCACCCGGGTCGGGGGGTTGTGCCAGCGCTGCCAGTCGATCACCGCGCGGCCGATGCCACGGATCTCCGGCGGCTTCGGCAATTGGGCCATCCCGGATGTCAGGGACGCGGGGACCGGTGTCCTCGGCGTCCTCGGCGTCTGTGCGCTCTGCGACCCCGGCGTCCCCGTCGACGAATCGCCCCCTCCGCATCCGGCCAGGAGGCACGCCCCGAGGCAGGCACCGAGCACCAGGGCCGGCGCCATTCCTCGTTTCCACCTCGATCGCGTCCCGCTTTCCAGCACGAGGCCTACCATATCTCAGGGGGGGTGACTTGACGTCCGACCCTCCAGTCCCGAATAATTTTGAACGGTGGTTCAAATTTCCAGCCCTCCACGCCGCTCCGACCCTGCCGATCCCCCTCGGGGATACGAGAAGATCCTGGG
>JANOCF010000868.1:0-4825 GCA_031412055.1 Holophagales bacterium
GATGATCGGTGCGCGGAGTTGGCAGACTTGGTGGCTGGGGACGTTAAAGCGTTCTTCAACGTGATTAAGGAAGAGCGAGGAACTGCAATGCCGGCCGGAACGCTAGTTGAGGTGATCGAGTGGGATGACTATAAGGACTTGAAAATGGTCCGCATCAAGCTACTCGAAGGCGAACTGAAGGGCTACATAGTCTGGACTCTCTCTCGATGTCTACCGTGACGCTGAAACCGCGCATAACCCCCGCTTCCACCGGATGGCTGGCTTCGCCATCCCCCGGTGAAGCGTTCAGGCGTTGTGCGAATGAACGACTTGCCCAAATCGCAGCAGCCGCGCTCCGACGATCCTGACTTCTGGGGTGTATGAGTGGGCAAGGATGAGGGAGACGCGACGATTGCGCGCGGCACCGACTGGACCCGGATCGCCAGAGACTGGCAGGCTGAAAGGCCAAGCGAGGACTGATCAAGGGAAGGGAGAGAGGACAACGCTGGAAAATACTTCAAGGCCGGCAACCGCCTCGTGGCTTGGATTGACGCCGCCTTTGTAAGACAGTATCTTACCCGTATGAAAACTGCCGTCTCGACCAAGGGCCAGATCGTCATCCCCGCGGAGATCCGTCAGCAAGACGCCATAGAAGCCGGGCAGGAGTTCGAGATCGAACGGATCGACCGTGGAGAGTATCGACTCGTGCGCCTTGATCCCCCCAGGAATAAGGGTCTCCTGGACTGGCTCCTCGCATGTCCAGAGAAGGGTTTCTTCGTCCCCATCGAGTCCGAGTCTACGGACACGCTGTGACATTCCTGGTCGACGCCAACGTCCTCAGCGAGGCCACCAAGCCTGAGCCGGATCACAGGGTCCTGGCATGGCTGGCGCGTCATGAGCAGGAGATCGCCGTCGATCCCGTCATTCTGGGCGAGATCCGCTTCGGCATCCTTCTCTTGCCGGAAGGAAAGCGGCGAGAGCGCTTGGAGCGCTGGTTCGAGGAAGGGGTCGAGCGCATCCACTGCCTTTCCTGGGAAGCGGCCACGGGCTTGCGTTGGGCTCAACTGCTGGCAGAGCTCCGCACCAGCGGCCGATCCATGCCGATCAAAGACAGCCTGATCGCGGCGACTGCGTTGGTTCACAGGATTCCTGTCGTGACCCTGAATCGGCGCGATTTCGAGCAGGCGGGAATCGAGATCATCAACCCTTTTGCCTGAATGTCGCGCCCGCCCCTCTTTTCAGAGGGGCGGTATGGCAGCCTTCTGATCGCGAAGCGGCTTACGGGCAGGTCGGGAACGCGTTGACGTCGGTCACGGCCGGCGCCGGCGGTCCGGGGTAGTTGAAGTAGATCTTCTGCTCGCCACCTACTACGTCGAAGACCTCCATGCGGTAGAACACGTTCGTGGTCGCCGACGAAAAGATCCAGTAGCGGTCGTTCAGGCCGCAGCCGTTGAGCGCCTTGACCATGATCTCCCAGTTGTTCGGGCTGAAGAACTGGAACAGGCCGGAGCCGGGGTTGGCGCAGCCGGCCACCAGGGCCTGGCCGTCGGTGAGCGTGCCGGGCTGGGCGTTGGTCCGCCAGCGGGCGCTGACCGCGAAGCGGTTGAGCAGGCAATGGGTGCTGGCGGTGGTCGCTCCGCAGTTGGCGGCGACGGGGAAGGTCAGGAAGCCGGCGCCGGAGCCCTGGACCGAGCCATCGTGCGACCCCACGGCATCGTCGGTGTTGCCGTCGAAACCCCAGACGGCGATCAGGCCTCCTTGCGGAGCGGTGATCGGATTGTCCATGTCGTCCCGGATCTGCGTCAGTGTCCGGGCTACGTTCCACAGCCGCACTTCGTCGATGCCGCCGGCGGGAGTGCGCTCCCAGCTCACGTCGCTGCCGATCCGCATCTGGTCGTCGGAGTCGGGCAGCGGGCCTGTCTCGGGAAAGGTGGCCGCGAGCTCGCCGTTGATGTAGTGGAGGCGCTGGGTGCCGTTGAAGACGACGGCGATGTGCGTCCAGCGGCCGGGCTCGATCTGGCCGCCGTTTCTCGAGGATGCGCCCCCCTTGAGGTACGACCTCAGCGTCGGCTTGCCTCCCACCGTGCAGAGGCCGATCCACCACGATTGCAGATAGTTCTTGCCCGCGATGGTCCGGCAGTCCTCGCCCGCGGCGGAGTTGGTGATCGAGAGCCAGGCTTCGAAGGTGAAGGCGCCCGCGGGGTTCAGCGCGGCGGCGTGCGGTACACGGACATAGCCGTGAGTCGGGTTTCCAGACAGGGTCAGCCATGCCCCGAACGGCTGCGCCTGCGCGGGAGCGGCCAAGGCGACCAGCGCCAGGATTAGAATCAGCAAGGACCAGCGGCTTCTCTCAGCGAATATCCTGCTCATGCTCGTCTCCTCTTGGTTTGGGTTCCGGACGCGTTGAAGCATAGAGATGCACAGCGCGTTCGGAGTCACCTATAAGGGCGTGGGAAGAAACGGGAAAGTTACGGACCGGGGGATCTACAATGAGGGCTGGAGCCGAGAGCCCCGCGCAAACCGGCACTTCTCTGTGCGAGGCAGTCCAGGAGCGACATCTTCAAGGAGGCCACACATGAGCATTCCCACGACATGCGAGGAGCTGTACCAGGCCGCAAACCTGCCCTTTCACGAGGGTAACCGTCTCATCTCGATGGCCAACAAGGAGTTGGTGGTCCAGTGCTTCACCAGGATCTACCCAAAGTTCGGTTTCGGCTATCTCCACTCCTCGGACCACTACGCCGCTCTACAGGTCCTCCAGGGGCGCGAACCGACATTCCGCGAAGTCTACGACTCGTATCACTCGGGGAGTGAGAAGATCGATGCCGCCCGGGAGAAGATGGGCGGCGGCCAGCGTCCATCGGGATGGGACGATTGGACGGAGGAGCAGCGCCGGTACGCGGTTCTCGTGCAGATCCACGGAGTGAACGCGGGCTCTCGGATCCTGGATGGCAAGAGGCCGGACCCGAGCCCGGAGAAGACCCGCGATCTCCTGCGGGTCTGGGGGGTGAGCATTTTGCCCGCCAGTCTCTCGGCACCCTCTTCGGGTGTCGGCAATGCCGCCAGGATCACGGTCCAGGGCGAGGTGGTCATCACCGAGGCGGACGGGACCGAGCGGCGGATTCCGTTCAGGGGCGGCGACGTGTGAGGCATGCCCGGTTTCAGGCAGAACAATGCACACGGCGTTGAAGAGGGTCGAGCATCGGCCTTGGCCGATTCCGGATGCGCCTTGGCATTGGCGGCAGAGCTGGCGGGATCTGCTCTTCGCGCACTGGCCCGTGCCGAGCCATGACCTTCGCGGCCTGGTTCCGGAGGAGCTGAAGATCCAGGAGTTCCAGGGGACATCCTGGGTCGGTATCGTTCCGTTTCGGATGCAGGGCGTCATGCGCCGGCCGTTGCCGGACCTGCCCTGGGTGTCGGCGTTCCCGGAGCTGAATCTTCGCCTTTATGTCGAGCACGACGGCAAACCGGGTGTCTGGTTCATCAGCCTGGATGCCACGAATCCTCTCGCGGTCTGGGCTGCGCGGCGGTACTTCCATCTTCCGTACTTCAACGCGGCGATCCACGTCGAGGCGGAGGGGGAGCGCGTGAAGTATCGGTGTGAACGGCGTGAGGGGTCTGAACGAGTGGCGTTCGAGGCGGTGTACCGGCCGACGTCCGAGGTGTATGAATCGAAGCCTGGCAGCCTCGAGCACTTTCTGACGGAGCGGTACTGCCTCTACGCGAAGACTCCCGGCGGAACCCTCATGCGGGCAGAAGTTCACCACGCGCCGTGGCCGCTTCAGAGAGCGGAGGCGGACATCCGTCTGAATCTCATCGCCCAGCCGCAGGGAATCCCGTTGGCAGGCCCGCCGGCTCTCCTGCACTTCAGCCGGCGTCTCGATGTGGTCGTCTGGCCCTTGGAGGCCGTTCCAGTCCGTCTTGCCGCCAGCGGCCACCAGGGGCCGTGGTAAGGTGGGGTATATGTCCACCGACGGCAAAAAGCCCTCCTCGGAGCGCGACCAGACAGACGAGAGCCTGCGCCTGGAACGGGAAAAGACCGACCAGGCCCTGGCCGACAGGCAGGCGGCCGAAGAGGATTCCGACGAGGTGGTCCACCACGCGCGGGAGAGCGCGGACGCCGTCTTGACTGCGGCGCGGGCCAAGGCGGATCAGCAGTTGAATCAGACCTCGGCAGTCGTGGCGCGCGCCACTCTCGCCAGGGAACGGGTGCTTGAAGACGAAGCCCTTCAGGATGAGCGGGACGCCGCGGATGAGAACCTCCGGCGCGAACGCGAGGAGAATGCACGTGTCCTGTCGAGGCTGCTGCCGCTGGAGAGAGAAAAAACCGACAGATTCCTGCTGACCGAGCGTGCCCGGTCCGATGATGCGCTCTCGAATCGGGACAACTTCCTGAGCATCGTCAGCCACGACCTGCGCAATCTACTTGGGGGAATTGTCATCAGCGCGGGGTTGCTCTCGGAGAGAGCGCCTGAAAACGAGGACGGGAAGCAGACCCTCGTAGAGACGGCGCGCATTCAACGCTACGCGGCGCGCATGAACCGGCTTATCGGAGATCTGGTTGATGTCGAAAGCATCGACACCGGCAAGCTCGCCGTAACACCGGCCCCCGGAGATGCGGCTGAGCTGATCGTCGAGGCGGTGGATACGTTTCAAGCCGCCGCGTCAGCGAAGGGCATCTTTCTGGAGGCGGAGGTCGGCGAGCACTCCCTTCCGGCAGAGCTCGATCACGATCGGATGCTTCAGGTGCTCGCCAATCTTATCTCGAATGCGATCAAGTTTACACCTGGGGGCGGCAGCGTCCGGATTCGTGGCGAATGTATCGCAGACGAGGTTTGTGTCTGCA
>JANOCF010000869.1:0-2208 GCA_031412055.1 Holophagales bacterium
CTCGGCGCCGGCACCGGCTTCTTCACCCGGCGCATGGCCCGCGCCGTGGCTCCGGCGGGCAAGGTCTACGCGACCGACATCCAGCCCCAGATGCTGGAGCGGCTGAAGGCTTCGACCGCGCAGGAGGGGATCACCAACATCGTCACTGTCCTGGGGACGGAGACCGATCCCCGGCTGCCCAAGGGGATGTTCGACTGGATCCTGCTGGTGGACGTCTACCACGAGTTCCAGCAGCCGGAGCCGATGCTGGCGAAGATGCGGGAGGCGCTCAAGCCCGGCGGCCGGGTGGCCCTGGTGGAGTACCGGGCGGAAGGTGACACGGCCGCGCACATCTCGGCGGCCCACAAGATGACGGTGGAGCAGGTGCTCGCCGAGTGGAACCCGGCCGGCTTCGAGCTGGTCGAGACCGTCGAGGAGCTGCCGTCGCAGCACCTCTTCATCTTCACCACCCGCCGCTAGTCCAGGCGCTCGACCTGCACGTCCGTGTCGCCGTCGCGGTCGCGGGTCACCGTGAGCTGCCACGGGTTGCAGCAGACCTCGCAGTCCTGGACCATCGAGCCCCAGGTGTCCGGCTCGATGGAGATCTCCACACGCTCGGAGCACCAGGGGCACTGGACCTCGATCGTGTCGTTCCAGTAGCCGTCGGACGATCTCATGCCTTCTTTCTCTTCCTGCCCAGCCGGCGCACGATCTCGAACTCCTCCTTGGTCACCGGCTGGACCGACAGCCGCGATCCCTTCTGCGTCACCATCATGGACTTCAGGCCGGGCGTCTCCTTGAGCGTTTGGAGAGGGATGATCTCGTCGAACCGCTCCACGAACCGGATGTCCACCATGTACCAGGTAGGCTCGTCCGGGTCGCTCTTCGGGTCGTGGTACTTGTGGCCTTCCTGGAAGGCGTAGGGATCGGGATAGGCCTTGCGCGAGATCGCGGCCAGGCCGGTGACCCCGGAAGGCTCGGCGTTGGAGGCGTAGAACAGGACGCCGTCGCCCCGCTTCATGTCGTCGCGCATGAAGTTGCGGGCCTGGAAGTTCCGCACCCCTTCCCAGGAGGCCGTGCCGTCGCGCTCCAGGTCCTCGATCGTGTAGGCCTCCGGCTCGCACTTCATCAGCCAGTATCTTTTCGCTTGTGCTGGTGCCATGGCCGGGGAGTTTACCTAGAAGTCGAGGCAAACGCGGAGCTCGTCCGCCAGGTTCCGGTTGCACGAGAGCGTGGCCTCGTGGAAGCCGGCCACCAGGGGTGCATCCTTGCGCGTGAGGAACACGCCGCCCGCCTCCTCCAGGATCGGTTTCAGGGCGGCCACGTCGTGGAGGTTGACCGTGCCTTCGATCATGGCGTCGCAGCGTCCCTCGGCCACCAGGACGTGTCCCCACCAGTCGCCGAAGCCGCGGGTGCGGCCGGCGCGGGCCACCAGGTCGGAAAAGGCGGGCCACATCCCGGCCTTCTGGATGTGCACCAGGCCGCCATGGACCAGGAACGCCCGGCCGAGGTCGCGCACAGGGCTCACCCGGAGCCGGCGGTCGCAGCAGGTGGCGAACACGGTTCCGGTGCCCGCGAACGCTCCCTGCCCACGGACCGCCCACCAGGTCTCTCCGACGGAGTCCGCTCCTAGCGATGGCGCGTGGACCACGCCGAGGACGATCTCGCCGTCGAGCTGGAGTCCGATCAGGGTGGCGTAGTAGGGAAGGCCGGCCACGAAATTGCGGGTAGCGTCCAGGGGATCGACGATCCAGCGGTCGCGCGCATCCCCTTCTTCGCCGAGCTCCTCGCCCAGGAAACCGAGCGCGGGGAAGGCGTTCCGGAGCATCTCGCGGATGGCCTCCTCGGCCAGCCGGTCCGAGCGCGTGACCGGGGTAGAGTCTTCCTTGAACTGCACGGCCAGGCCCGGCGAGCGGAAGTGGGACCGGTGGATGTCCCCAGCCACGCGGCAGGCTGCGAGCGCCGCTTCCAGGTACCTCTGCCAGTCGAACTCCAGGGAGCCGGCCATGTTGTTCTTCAGTCTACAAGAGAAGGGACCGGCAGACCCATGGCGCGCAGCGGGCCGGCCAGGTCTTCGGGCACGGGGGCGAAGATCTTCAGCGGGCTGCCGTCCGCGGGATGGGGCAGCTCCAGCTCCAGGGCGTGAAGGGCCAGGCGGTGGAGTCCGAAGCGCTCGCGGAAGAGCCGGTTGTGCTCGCCCTTGCCGTAGCGGACGTCGCCGATCAGCGG
>JANOCF010000870.1:0-4919 GCA_031412055.1 Holophagales bacterium
TGTCTCGCCTGCGCACGCTCCGCTTCCAGCCCGGCCCGGGCGTGGCGCACCTGCTGGTAGACCCGCTCCACGGCGCCGTCGTATCGGAACCTCTCCGCGTCCGCTTCGGGCAGCGCTTCGAGTCCGAGGCTCCAGTAGGCCGAGGTCACCTCCCGGCATGGCGGGCAGCCCGGCAGAAGATGCAGGATGACCCTCCGGCTGTCCCGCTGGGACAGGCGGCCCAGCATGAACTGCTCGAGCTCGGCGTGGTGGGGATGGAGGTCGGACATCAGGGCACCTTTTTCGGTACGTTCGGTACGTCTGTACGCGACCGGTTCGACCCGGGAGTACGGAATCGGACTGTGTATCCTTTTTCCACGATAACACCCGCCCCGGGACCCTGTCCAGCCCGCGAAGGCCCTGCTTTTCGGAAACTCTAGCTAGCTACGGCTACTTCGAGCGCCGAAGAGGCCGCCGCGAGGTGCTCGTGAGCATGGTAGCTGCTCCGCACCAGGGGACCGGCCTCGCAGTGGGCGAACCCCAGCGACAGCGCGAACTCCTTGTAGCCCGCGAACTCGTCGGGATGGACCCAGCGGTCGACGGGCAGGTGCTTGGCGGTCGGCTGAAGGTACTGGCCGAGGGTCATGATCTCCACGCCGGCGCCGCGGATGTCCCGGATCGTGGCGCGGACCTCGTCAGGCTTCTCGCCCAGGCCGACCATGATGCCGGTCTTGATCCGTCCCCGGTATCCCCCGGCGCCTTCATCCTTGCGCCGGGCAGCCTCGGCCAGCAGCCCGAGGCTGCGGTCGTAGCGGCTTCCCGGCCGCGCCTGCCGGTACATGCGGGGGACGGTCTCCATGTTGTGGGAGAAGACCTCCGGCCGCGCGCCGAGGACGATGTCCAGGGCCTCGGGCACGCCGCGGAAGTCGGGCGTCAGCACCTCCACCGCGGTACCTGGGCTCTTCTCGTGGATCGCGCGGATGACCTGGGCGAAGTGGTTGGCACCGCCGTCGCGCAGGTCGTCGCGGTCGACGGAGGTGATCACGGCGTGGCGCAGGCCCATCACGGAAACGGCCTCGGCCACGTGCGCCGGCTCCTCGGCGTCGACTCCGGCCTGGGGCCTGCCCGAGGTCACGGCGCAGAAGCCGCAGCGCCGGGTGCAGACGTCGCCGAGGATCATGAACGTGGCGGTGCCGTGCTCGCCCCAGCACTCGTAGATGTTGGGGCAGCGGGCCTCCTGGCAGACGGTGTGGAGGCCCAGGCGGTCCACGAGGGCGCGGACCTTGTGGTACGAAGCCGGGGTCGCCAGCCGGATGCGCAGCCACTCGGGCCTGGGCTCCCGGCGCGGCTCGGAAGCGTTTCCCCGGCGGCCGATCTGGACTAGAGTCTCGCTCATGTTTCCTAGTGTATCGAAGTCGTCCCGCGGACGGATGGCATGAACCCTGCTTCTTGCGGTTGCGTAGGGTCATAAGGGCCCTGATGCAGGCGAAGTACTCTCTGAGGAGTCGTAGCCATGAACCGCAACATCGTCCGCCTGGCAGCACTCTGCGCGCCCTTCTTAATAAGCCTTCCGGCGACGGCGGGCGTTCTCACCGGAAACTGCCGCGTCGCGGATCAGCCCGCGGCGACGCTTCTCTATCCCTACTTCGAGGTCGACCTCCAGCGGGCCGACGGCCCCACCACCCTGATCTCGGTCAACAACGCTTCGGCGCGGGCCACCCTGACGCGGGTCGTGGTGTGGACCGACTGGGGTGTGCCGACGCTGGCCTTCGACCTCTACCTGACCGGCTACGACGTCCAGACCCTGAACGTCCGCGATCTCTTCCTGGGCCAGACGCCGGTCACGGGCCCGGGGACCAGCCCGAACGGATCGCTGTCCGAGGCGGGCATCGTCTTCCCCGGCTGTGACGGAGCCCCGGCCAGCAAGCTGGGCAGCGTCGAGAGCGAGCACCTGCGCGCCGCCCACACCGGGCGTCCCCTGCCGGGCATCAACCCCGCGCAGTGCGCGGGCAGCGGCCAGAAGGGCTCCGAGGTCGCCACCGGCTACATCACGGTCGACGTGGTCAACCGCTGCTCGCCGCCGACGGTCGCCAAGCTGGAGAACACCCCCGCCGATCCGTCCTATTTCGGGGCGGGAGGCACCGGCCTCGCGTCCAACAACAACGCGCTCTGGGGCGAGTACTTCACCGTGAACCCCAGCCGGAACAGCTCCGACAGCAATACGGCCGTGCACGTGGTGGCGGACGCCGACTTCTTCTCTCCCGGGGACTACACGTTCTACGGCCGCTACGTCGGCTTCGACGCGCGGGACGGCCGAGCGCCTCTTTCGAGCCTCTATTACGTCCGCTACCTGGACGGCGGCCCCTTCTCCGGCGGCACCGACCTGATCGTCTGGCGCGACAACCGCACGCCGACGACCGGCTCCCGGAGCTGCGGCACCAGCCCCTCGTGGTCGCCTCTCGGCGAGTTCCAGATGGTGGTCTTCGACGAGGAGGAGAACGCCACGGAGCTTCCGGACAGCCATGCCTTCCCTCTCGCCACCCAGAAGGTGAAGGTGGGCGGCACGTCGCTCTCCGTGGCGGACAACTTCGGCTGGCTGATGATCGACCTCTGGCACGCGGACTCCACCCACGCGCAGGGCTGGGTCGGCACGGTCATGAGCGCCGAGGGACGCTTCTCCGTCTCCCACAACGCCATCCGCGCGGACGATCTCTGCAACTTCGGGATCTAGAAGTACTTTTACCGCACAAAAAAAGAGTTTCTTCGCACAGTGGAGAGCTTTCGGCGGGTGTCCAAGAGCTTCCGCTGTGCGCGAATTTATTTTTTCTGTGCGGCAGAAGACTTTCTCTGTGCGTCAATTCATTTTCTTCGCACAACGAATGACTTTTAGAGGGTGTCCGAAGACATCCGCTGTGCGAAAAGACTCTTTTTCTGTGCGGAAGAAGCTCTTCAAACCGGCGTAAACAGCTCGAGCCTCACTCCGTAGACCACCTCTTCGCCGGGCTGGAGGATCACCATGCCGGTGTCGGCGTTCGATCCCCACACAGAACCAAACGGATCGGCCCAGTTGAGCTGCGGCTCCAGGGCGACGAAGGATTTATCCGGCGGAGCATAGATCTGAATGGCCTTGATGGCGGGCGAGTTCCCGATGATGCGGAGACCGTAGGACGCTTCGGGGTCGACGATCTCCGCTACGATCTCCGACGTACCCTCGGCCGACCTCCCCAGGTCCACGAAGCAGTCGTCCAGGTAGAGATCCCCGAGCGCCCGGCCGCCCGGCATTGAAAAATCGTAAACGGTCCCCTCGACCGGCACGATCTCCCCCGTGGGGAGCACCTCGTCGTAGTCGTTCACGGGCAGGCGGCTGCGCGCCGGGATCCGCAGGCGGGCCTGCTGCCGCCTGCCGCTCGGGAGGTTGAAGTACGGGTGCCAGCCGATGCCCATGGGCAGAGGCTCCTCTCCAACGTTCCTGACCTTGATGGTGGCCGCGAACGAGTCGCTACGGAGCACGTTCTCGAACTCGACTTCGGCCTGCGACAGCCAACGGCCCTGAAAGTCGCCCGCCCGCAGCGTCCCCCGGACGGTGTCCTGCTCCTCCGTAGTCTCCTGGCGCATCTCGTCCACCCTCGACGAGAGCAGCAGGCCGTGCATGGCGTACTGCTCCGACCCGGGCCTCTTCCCGCCCGCGTTGGCCGGCACGCGGACCGTCCTGCCCAGGACCGGCGCCTCGATCGTCCTGCGGTCGGGCGACAGCTTGCCGCGGATGCGGTTCGCGTAGGGCAGGAGAAAGGCCCCGCCGATCCGGTACGAGCTGTTCCCCGGGAAATCCTCGGGGGCCTCCAGGATCGCGCGCGCCTCTTCCGCGGGCGGCGCCGTGATCAGGTCCGTCTCTCCGCGCTCAGGGAGGTGAGCCTTGATCTGCAAGGTGAGCATGGCGCGGCCGGGCACGACCTGGGCGCTCAGAAACGAAGGGAGGCCCGGGTCCCGCGGGGCTGGACTTTCCAGGGTGACGATGGGCAGGCCGCCGATCTCGATGCTCATTCTTCGTCTCCGGGATGATAGGCCCGCTCCAGGTTGGCCTTGATCTCTTCGAGCGTGAACCACGCCGGCTTGAAGTCGCCGCGGGCGTACAGCGGTGCCTGGTCGAAATAGTGAGGCGAGGCGGGATCTCCGCTCTGCCCGAAGTAGACGATGGAGCGAGCGCGCACGGCCGGCCCGAACTCGACCACGCTGACGTAGGAGTTGCCCATGACGCCGTAGCGCCTCCTGGAGCCCTCGGCGCTTCCCGGATTGACCGCCGTCTCCCGGCGCACGTAGAAGTTGAACACGATTCCCAGCCAGCCCGGGCCGCCGGGCACCGACAGGCTCGGACGGGCGTCGACGAACGGCTCGGTGCCGGTCCAGCGCGTCCGCTGCAGGCGGTTGATCTCCCCCCACTGCACGCGCCACGTGCCCCAGCCGTGCTCCAGCTCCTGGCGTACCTCCTCCAGGTGGCGCACCCGGGTCCACGGCTCCTGGTCGGCTCCAGACGCCAGCCGGCGCTGGCGGTCGAACCAGTCGACGAAGAGCGTCATGGCGACCGAATCGACCTTCCCCACCCGATCCCAGGCGCTCAGCTCTTGGATCAGCGGAGCGAGCACTTGGGCGCGGGGCGCGTCCTCCTGCCGCAGCCGCTCCCACTCCGCGACCAGGGCCGGCACGTTCGCCTCGGCCTCGAAAACCCGGGTGTCGACCGCCGCCCGCGCCCACTCCTCGAAGGTGAACGTCTCCCGGGAGGTCAGGATGCTCCGCGAGACCCGCGCCCGGCCGTTGTCGGTCTCATGACCGATCATGTAGGCGGGATGCAGCGCCGGATCGGGGTTCCCTTCCGAGGTCGTGGCAAAGGGCGTGGAGTTGCAGTTCTGGATGAATCCGCTGGCCGGGTTGGTGAGCTGCGGCAG
>JANOCF010000871.1:0-2395 GCA_031412055.1 Holophagales bacterium
CCATGCCTCCGCGCCGGTACGCCGCCCCGACGGTCCCATCGTGGGGGTCGCGGTAGGGCGGGTGCCGATGTCGGTCCTGGACAAGATCATCCGCGGCGATACCGGGTTCGCGGGCCGGGGCGAGTTCGGCATCCTGTGGGACGTCCGGGGCGTCCGCCTGAGCCATCCGAGCAAGCCGGGCCTGCGCTTCCGCCCGTTCGAGCCGCTGCCCGAGGACGCCGCCGCCCGCATCGTCGCGGAGAACCGCTTCGGGCCGGAGACGTCCCGCCTCCTGGAGGTCGAGAGCCCGCTGCCCGGGGTGACGGAGCGCTCGCGCTGGCTGCTCTACGACGCTACCCTCGATCCGCACCTGCGCCTGGAGGCCGCGGTCGGACCGGTCTACGCGGAGCTCGTGCCGCTGCGCGGCCAGCGCTGGGTGTACGGCATCTTCAGCCCGGAGAGCGCCGTCCTGACCGCGGTGCGCGCCCAGACCCGGCGGACGCTGCTGGTGGCGGTGCTGACCGCCGTGCTCGCGGTGACCACCGGCTGGCTGGCCGCCCGCTGGGTGGCCCGGCCCCTGGCCCTGGTCGGGCAGACGGCCAACGCCATCGCGGCCGGAGACCTGTCGCGGCGGGTGGGGCTGAGGCAGGACGACGAGGTGGGGCAGATGGCGGCCACGTTCGACGCCATGGCCGACTCCCTGGCCGCCAAGGACGCCGAGCTGCGGGGCTACGCCGACCGGCTGGAGCACAGGGTGGCCGAGCAGACCGCCGAGCTGCGCGGGGCGGTGGAGCGCGAGCAGGAGGCGCGGCGCCGGGCCGAGGAGGCCAACCGGCTCAAGGACGAGTTCCTGAGCACCGTGTCGCACGAGCTGCGCACCCCTCTCAACGCCATCCTCGGCTGGACGTTCCTCATGTCCGGCGACGGGCTCGACGAGGCCGGCTTCCGCCGTGCCGTCCAGACGATCGAGCGCAACGCCCGCGCCCAGAGCCAGATCATCGACGACCTGCTCGACGTGTCGCGGATCGTCACGGGCAAGCTCCGGCTCAAGCTGCGCCGGTTCGCCGTTCAGACGGTGATCGAGATGGCGGTCGACGCCGTCCGCCCCGCGGCCGAGGCCAAGGGGATCCCGATCGAGGCCGTCTTCGAGCCGGTCCAGGACGTGCGCGGCGACCCCGACCGGCTGCAGCAGGTGGTCTGGAACCTGCTCGCCAACTCCGTCAAGTTCACCCCCCAGGGCGGGCGCATCCAGGTCCTTCTCGACCAGGTGGACGGCCAGGCGCGCATCCGGGTGACCGACTCGGGCCTGGGCATCGAGCCCGAGTTCCTGCGCTTCGTGTTCGACCGCTTCCGGCAGGCCGACAGCAGCACCACCCGCTCCCATGGCGGGCTCGGCCTCGGGCTCTCGATCGTCCGCCAGCTGGTCGAGCTGCACGGCGGCACGGTCGAAGCGAAGAGCGACGGCCAGGGTCTGGGAGCCACGTTCACGGTCCGGCTGCCCCTCGCGCCGAAGCTGGCCGTGGCGGCCGCCCTGCCGACCGACGCTCCGCACGCTCCCGCCGATCTGCGCGGCCTGCGCGTGCTGCTGGTCGACGACGAGCCGGACGCCCGCGAGGTCATCTCGGCGGCCCTGGAGCAGTTCGGGGCCGAGGTCATGACCGCGCCCTCGGCGTCCGAGGCGCTGAGAGCCCTGCGCGCTTCGGGGGCCGATCTGCTGGTGGCCGACATCGGCATGCCGGGGGAGGACGGCTACAGCCTGATCCAGAGGATCCGGGAGATGGACGGCGATCTGGGCGCGCTTCCGGCCATCGCGCTGACCGCGTACGCCGGAGACGGGGACCGCCAGCGGGCCTTGGATGCCGGCTTCCAGGTACACCTCGCCAAACCGGTGGAACCCGGGGTCCTGGCGCAAGCGGTGGCTGTTCTGGGAAAAACCGTGCTGGGAGAAGTGGAAGAAGGGAGTGGTCGGGGCAAGAGGATTTGAACCTCCGACCTCACGGTCCCGAACCGTGCGCTCTACCAAGCTGAGCTATGCCCCGACGGGAGGCTTCATTCTCTGGGCACACCAGGAGGTGCCGAGCGGGAAGGTGGAGGATAACGTCACCCGGAAACGGCGTCAAGAGGAAGCGATGTCGTCTTCTTCCGGGTCTTGTCTCGGGCGGGTCCGGACCATCAGCTCCAGCGCGCTGAAGGGATCGTAGACTTCCTGCAGGAGGACGGAGGCGCGCACCGCCAGGTTCGCGAAGCGCACGGCAAGCCCGGGGTCATCGTGGGCGACCTCCAGGCTTTTCATCAGCAGACGCTGGCTCAAACCCCACGGGGGAGGCCCTTTCCCTTGCACCGTCTCCTCGTTGCGTAAGACGAATCCCGATACACGATACAGTGACATCCCTCCGAAGGAAAGGGGACGCAACGC
>JANOCF010000872.1:0-1747 GCA_031412055.1 Holophagales bacterium
CCCTGGCATGGGGTTGGCATGTACTTTAGCGACCCTTTCAGGGGAATGGAGCCAATACCATGGACAAAGTCAACGTAGAGAGAATCCACCTCCTCCTCAAGCGCCATGAGCAGATGCTTGAGGAGAAGAGAATCAATCCCGAGGAGTTTTTGCGCCAGAACGAACAGTTTCAGGAGACCTTCGGCCGCCTGATGCGGTCGACGGTGATGCCGGTGCTGGAAGAGTTCAAGGACCTCCTGGTCGGCAAGGTCGAGTCCGCTTCGATCTTCCACAAGCGGACGGCCGCGGGCCTGCGGGTCAAGCTGGACCGCTGGGAGGACTTCGAGCGCTCGTTCCTCTTCTTCGGCGACGACGCCGCCCAGTGCGTGCGGGTGACGCACGAGGGCATCGGCTTCGGGCTGCTGAGCCGGAAGATCGGGCTGCACCAGGTCACGCCCGAGCTGGTCGAGGAGGAGGCGATGAAGTTTCTGAAGCGCCTCATCGGCCAGGAGCAGCTCCGCAGGCCCATGCACGCCGCGGACCCCTTCGAGCGGCGCCGCCCCGTGGGCACACCGGCTTCCCCGTCTCAGTACCGTGGGGAGCGCGGCGACTACGATCTCGTCCGCCTCTGAGCACACAGATCGCTTGAATGCCAGAAGGGGCGCAGCATGCTGCGCCCCTTTTCTTTGCTGCCTGCCTGAAGATCAGGACTGCAGGCCGCCGGGAACGCCCTGGGGGAACGACTCGGCGATCGCCTGCTCGATGCGCTCGACCCGGCGGTCCGGGTTGGGATGGGTGCTGAAGAACTCGGGCTGGCGCCCGCTTCCGCCGGCCTCCGCCAGGACCTTCATCACCTCGACCATGGAGCGCGGGTCGTAGCCCGACTCGGCCATGAAGCGCACGCCGAGCCGGTCGGACTCGAGCTCGTCTTCCCGCCCGAAGCGCATGTTCACCATCTGGCCGATGAGCACGGCCACGCCGGCGCTGCCGCGGCTGCTCGGGTCGTTGGGATCGTAGGTCGCGAGGACGGCCGCGCCGGTCAGCCCCTGGGTGAGCTTGGCCTTGGCCATGTGCTCGGCGCCGTGCCGGGCCACCACGTGGGCGATCTCATGTCCGAGCACGCCCGCCACCTGCCCCTCGCTCCGCAGCCGCTTCAGCAGCGCGGCGGTGATGAACACCTGGCCGCCGGGCAGGGCGAAGGCGTTGATGGTCTCCTCGTCCGCCAGGACGTGGCACTCGAACTTGTACGGAGTCTCCTTGGCTTTGGTGCTGGTGACCAGGCGGTTGCAGATCTGGTCCACAACGTTCTGGGCTTCCTGGTCGGGATGCAGACCCCCGTGCTGCTGGGCCATCTGCGGCGCGGCCTGGAGGCCGAGCGCGATCTCCTGCTCCGGCTGGATGTCCACGTGCTGGACCTCGTCGGTAACCGGGTTGTACTCGCGGGCGCTGTAGTAGCTGATGAGCGAAAAGGCGGCCACGGCAAGGGCGATCAACATTCGACCGCCGCCAAAGCCCCTTCGTTGAGGTCGTCCTTGCGGAGTCATGGCTCTTCCTCCTCGAACCCGTCGCGCGGCGAAGATGCCGGCCACGCGGAGGGGTAGAGCAAGGAACGTGCCCTGGGAAAGGACAAGGACCTAAAGGACGAAAAGGACCTAAAGGACCAGAAGACAAAAGCACCCGGCCTCGGCAGTTGTCCTTTGTCCTTTATGTCGTTTAGGTCCTTTAGGTCCTTTTCGTCCTTTCCTACGTTTTCGCCTCGTACCAGCTC
>JANOCF010000873.1:0-8466 GCA_031412055.1 Holophagales bacterium
AGGTGGATGCGCGGGTAGAAGGTCTCCGCGTAGACCGTACGCACCGGCGCGTCCGGTGCATCGAGAGTGAGAAGCGAAGCCCCCGCGGTGCCTTTCGGCACGGGCAGGCCGGCCAGGCGGAGCAGGGTCGGGAACACGTCCAGGAGCTGGGCCGGAGCCTTGACGGTGGAGCCGCCGCGCTCGCCTTCCGGGAGCTTGACCATCAGCGGCACCTGGAGCGCCTCGCGGTAGAGGAAGATGCCGTGCTCCTGCTCGCCGTGGTCCTTCAGTCCTTCCCCGTGGTCGGAGAGGAGGATGACGACCGCCTTGTCGTAGACGCCCATCTCGCGCAGCCCGTCGAGGAGCTCGCCCACGATGGCGTCGGACGTGGCCACCTCGGCGTCGTAGGGGTTCTGGTACTTGGATGCGAACGCCGGCTCGGGCGTGTAGGGCGTGTGCGGCTCATAGATGTGAAAGAAGAGGAAGAAGGGCTTTTCACCCCCGCCGGACACCGACCGCGCCCAGTCCAGCGCGAGCCTGGAGGTCTCGCGGCCCGAGCGCTGGCTGTTGCCGAGCGACTCGCTGGCGCGCACGTCGATCCCGGCCTCGTAGAAGTCGAACCCCTCGGACATGCCGGTCTCGGCGCGCAGCACGAAGCTCGACACCGCGGCGCCGGTCGCGTAGCCGGCCTGCTTGAGGATCTTCGGCAGGTAGGGCGTGCGCCCGGCCTGGAACACGTAGCCGCTGTTGTCGCGCACGCCGTGCTCCCCCGGCAGTTGGCCCGAGAGGATCGTGGCATGGGACGGCAGGGTCAGCGGCACGTGGCTGTAGGCGCGCTCGAACAGGACCGAGTCCTGGCGCAGCGCGTCCAGGGCCGGCGTCTCGATCCCGGTGTAGCCGTAGGCCGGCAGCCGGTCGGAGCGCAGCGTGTCCACCGAGATCAGGATGATGGGCGCGCCCTTGTAGGGACCGGCGTCCTTGGCGCCGCCATCCCCGCCCCGGCAGCCGGCCAAGGCAAGCAGCAGGACAACCGTGAGAGCTCTTTTCATCCGCCGATCTCCCGCAGGATGCCCTGCGCCTTCCGGATGTCCGCGGCGAAGCGCTGCGGCGGGGCCGTGTCGACGAACTGCTTCAGGGCCTTGCGGGCCTCGCTCCGCATCCCCTGCTCGGCCGCGACCAGCCCGAGGTTGAAAAGGGCGTCGTAGAGCTTCGGATCCAGCTCCACGGCCCGCTGCCAGGCCTGGACCGCGGCGGCCGGCCCTTCCGTCTGGTAGAGCGCCACTCCGAGCGTGTTCCAGGCGATGGGCAGATCGTCCTTGATCTCCAGCGCCTTGCGCAGGTGGTTCCGCGCCTCGCCGGGCCGCTGCTGCCGCAGCTCCACCATGCCCAGGGTCTGGTACGCTTGGGCGTTCCGGGCGTCCTTCTGGAGGACCCGCTGCAGCACCGCCAGAGCCTCCGCGTGCCGTCCGGAGTCGGAGAGGGCGATGGCCAGCGCGTTGAGCGTGGGCGGCTCGCCGGTCTCCGCGAGCGGCTGGAGGAGCGCGGCGGCCTCGGCCGGCTTGCCGCTCTCGGACAGCGACAGGGCCATCTGGCGCCGCAGCGCCTCGCTGGCCTTGCCCTCGTCCACCGCCTGCCGCATGAGCGTCATGGCCTGGGCGGTGTCCCCCTGCCTGGTCGCCGCCTGCAAGAGCAGGTCGTAGACCTCCTCCGGGTACTGCTTGCGCGCCAGCTCGGCGTGCGACCGGGCCTCCTCGAACCGGCCCAGCTCCAGCATCTTCGTGGCCGTCGCCAGGGCGAGCTGCGGGGAGCCTCCCGAGAGCTTGAACGCCTCCATGTAGGCCTTGGCCGAGTCCTCGTGCCGCCCGACCTTCTGCAGCGACATGGCATAGAACGCCCAGACGTCCTGCATGTCGCGGTTGGCCTGGAGAAGCCGCTCGAACACGGGCACCGCTTCCTCGTGGCGCCCCGCCTGGGCCGCGGCAAAGGCCTTCTCCAGGTCGACGATGACGTGGCGCTGGCTCTTGGGATCGGGCAGCGGCCCTTCGCGCTCGGCCATGGAGCCGCCGATGTAGCCCAGCGCCGCCAGCTTGGCGGCCGTCTCGGGGTCCACCTCCGCGGGCGCGGCGAGCCGGCGGTCGAACGCCTTCATGGCCTGCCGCATCTCGGAGTAGGCGCGGCGCTCGCCGGCGAGCACGTTGCGCGTCTCCGCCGGGTCGGCCGCGAGGTCGTACAGCTCCGGCTCGGGCGCCTCGATGTAGTGGAAGCGGTCCGCCACCAGGGAGGCGAGGTCGCTCCACCCGAAGTGGATGCGCGGGTAGAAGGTCTCGGAGTAAACGTGCCGCGCCGGGCTCTTCTCTCCCAGCTCCAGGAGCGAGACACCCGTGAGGCTCTCGGGGACCTTGGCGCCGGCCAGGGAGAGCAGGGTCGGCGCCACGTCGGCGAGCTGCGCCGGGACCGCCACCCGCTCGCCGCCCCGCCGTCCGCCCGGAAGCTTGACCAGGAGCGGCACCTGCACGACCTCCCGGTACAGGAACATGCCGTGCTGAACCTCCCCGTGATCGCCCAGGCCCTCGCCGTGATCGGAGACGATGACGATGGTGGCGCGGTCGTAGATCTCCAGCCGCTTCAGCTCGGCGAAGAGCTGGCCCAGCACCGCGTCGGCCGCGGCCACCTCGGCGTCGTAGGGGTCGGCATAGCGGGATGCAAAGGCGGCCGGCGCCTCGTACGGCGCGTGGGGCTCGTAGATGTGGAAAAAGAAGAAAAACGGCTTTGCGGTCTCCGCAGCGTGACCCCGTATCCAGGGCAGAGAGGCCTGAAGCGTCTCCCCGCCCGCGCGCTGGACGCTGTCCAGCGTCTCGCCCTTCCTGGGCTGAAGGTCGCCGTCGTAGAAGTCGAAGCCCTCGCCGAGCCCGGTCTGGGGGCGCAGCACGAACGCCGACACCGCGGCGCCGGTCTCGTACCCGGCCTCCTTGAGGAGACGCGGCAGGTAGGGGTGCCTGGAGCTTTCAAAGGCGTAGCCGGCGTTGTCCCGCACCTTGTGGACCGGAGGCAGCTCGCCGGTCAGAAGGGAGATGTGGGACGGCAGGGTCAGCGGGTAGTGGCTGTAGGCCCGCTCGAACACGATGGAGTCCTTGGCGAAGGCGTCGAAGGCCGGCGTCGACACCTTGTCGTAGCCGTAGACCGGCAGGCGGTCCGAGCGCAGGGTGTCGACCGAGATCAGGATGATCGGCGCGCCCTTCGTGTCTTCTCCGCCGCCGCCGCAGCCGGCACCGACGAGGAGGCCCAGAAGCACCAGGAATCCGAGAATCCGTCTCATCCGCCCAGCTCCCGGAGCATCGCCTGGGCCTTGCGGATGTCGGCGTCGAAGCGCTGCGGCGGTGCCGTGCGGGCGAACTGGGCCAGGGCGCTCCGGGCCTCGTCCCGCCGTCCGAGGCTCGCGGCCACCAGGCCGGTGTTGAAGAGCGCGTCATACTGGCGCGGGTCGATCTCGAAGGCGCGGCGCCACGCGCCCAGAGCGGCCTCCGGACCTTCGATCTGGTAGAGGGCCACGCCGAGCGTGTTCCAGGCGATGGGAAGCGAGTCGTTCAGGGCCAGCGCCCGCTTGAGGTGATCGCGAGCCTCGGGGGCCCGGTTCATCCGGAGCAGCACGATGCCCAGGTTCACGTGCGCCTTGGGATCGGTGTCGTCCTGGGCCAGGAGCTTGCGCAGCGTCTGCTCTCCCTCGGCGTGCCGGCCGGCGTCCGAGTAGGCGAGGCCCAGCGCGGCCAGGGTCGAGGCATCGGCGGCGTTGCCGGCGTCACCGCTCCCGGCAAAGCCCTGGAGGATGTCGACCGCCTCGGCGGGCCGGCCGGCCTCGGAGAGCGCGAGCCCCAGGTGGCGCCTCAGCGACTCGTCGGCCACCACCTTGCCCAGGCCTCCCAGGAGCACGTCCACCGCCTCGGAATGGCGTTCGAGCTGGCGCAGGGACAGGGCCGCGTGCTCATACCCCTCGGCCATGTCGGGCCGCTCGGCCACCACCTCGCGGGCCAGGCGCGCGGCCTCCTCGTAGCGGCCACGCGAGTAGAGATCGACCACCTGGTGGAGCTTACGGTCGACCCCGATCAGGTTCTTGGGGTCGTCCTCGGCGGTGTAGGCGGTCTTCCTGGAGCCGCCGCCCACCGAGTAGCCGAGACTGCGCAGCCGCTGGGTCTCTTCGGCTGAAACCGTCCCCTTGCCCGGCGGCCTGACCGCCTCTTTGGGCAGCGCGGCGCGAAGCGCCGCCACCGTCCGCCGGTCCGACTCCACGAGGTTCTTCTCCTCGCCGGGATCGGCCGGAAGGTCGTACAGCTCGGGCAGCGGGAGCTCGATCCACTTGCTGCCGCCGCGGATCACGCCGCGCAGCGGAGCCCAGCCGCGGTTCAGGTTCGTGGAGAGCGCCTCGAAGTAGGAGTCCTCGGGCTGCGCGGAAGGGGCGTCCAAGAGCGAGCGCCCGGGCAGCTCCTCGGGGTGGTCGGGGTGATCGGGGTGATCGCGACGGTCGATTCCCAGCCGCTCCAGCACGGTGGGCACGATGTCCACGTGGCGCGCCCAACGCTCGTCCCGGCCGGGCTGAATGCCCGGACCCCAGACCACCAGGGGCACATGAAGAGTGGCCTCGTACGCGAACATGCCGTGGGTCAGCTCGCCGTGGTCGCCGAGACCCTCGCCATGGTCGGAGGTCACCACCACCAGCGCGGGCGTCTCCTTGCCGTCGAGCACCGGCTCCAGCAGAGGGGCGAGGAACGAGTCCGAGGCCGCGACCTCGCCAAGGTACGGCTTGCCCTGGTAGCGCGACTTGAACGGCTCCGGCGGATCGTACGACGCGTGGGGATCGTAGAGGTGGACCCAGAGGAAGCGCGGCTTGCCCGCCTGTGAGCGCCACCAGGCCAGGGCTGGGGCGACGACTTCGTTGCCGCGGCGCTCGGCGATGACGAACTCCGAGGGGTTCGAGCCGCGGGGGTAGTCGTCGTCGTAGACGTCGAACCCGCGGTTCAGCCCGTAGCGGGCGTCCAGGGGGTAGGCACCGACAAAGGCGCCCGTGGCATAGCCCTTCGCCTTGAGGAGCGCGGCCAGGGTGGGGACCGACTCCGGCACGGTAAAGCCGCTGTTGTCGCGGACCCCGTGCTGGTAGGGGTAGCGGCCGGTCAGGATGTTGACGTGCGAAGGGAGGGTGACGACGTTGTGGGCATGGGCGTTGGTGTAGACCCGCCCGGCCGCGGCCAGCCGGTCGAGGACCGGGGTGGCGACGTCGGCGTTGCCGGCGAAGCCGAGGGAGTCGGCCCGCAGCGTGTCGATGGTGATCAGGACGACGTCGACCGCGGTGTCAGGTCGGGGATCGGGTCGGGGATGGCTGGAAGCAATATCGCCGGCGTCGCCGGCGTCACCCGCACCTGCCTCGCCCGGCCTGCCTCCCCGGAGCCACCAGGCGGCGGCCCCGAGGATGAGCAGAACGATCAGAGCGAGGGAAAGAGCGAGCGGGCGGCGCATGCAGGGCGGCTTACATCGACTTCAGGAACTCCCGAGCCTCATCCGCGTTGGCGTGCTTCGGATCGATCTCGATGAGCTTCTGGAAGTCGGCCTTGGCCTCGGCCGTCTTGCCGGAGGCGAGATAGGCGAGGGCGCGGTAGTAGTAGGCCTCGGCCAGGGTCGGGTTCTCCCGCACCACGCGGTCGAACTCGGTGATGGCTGCGTCCAGCTTCTTGTCGTTGTAGTGCTTGATGCCGATGTTCAGCAGCGTGGCCGGGTCGACCGTCTCGCCCTGGGGGAGGCGGGCCATGTACTGCTGGGCTTCCGGCTCCTTGCCCTGGGCCACGAGCAGGTTGACGATGAGCCGCAGGCTCTCGGCGTCGTCCGGCTTGATGGCCAGCGCCTGCTTCAGGGTGTCGACGGCCTTGTCCGGCTGCTTCTCCTGGAAGTAGGTGCGGGCGATGCCGCGCAGGATCGGCGGGTGGTTCTCCGGTCCGAGCACGGCAATGGCCTTCTCGTACTCGACGCGCGCTTCGGCGTACTTCTCGGCGGTCAGGAGCTGGTTGCCGCTCTCGATCATGCCGAGTACGTCGGGACCCTGCTCGGCCTGAGGGGGCGCGGCCTGCGCCTGCTTGAGGCCGATGACGATGGGCGGAGGCGGAGCGCCTCCCTCGAGCACCTTCACCTGGCCCTCGGAGGGGTTCATGCCGTCCTTCAGGATAAGGACCCGCCAGTCTCCCTGGGCGAGACCCAGGATCGACCACTTGCCGTGCTTGCTGGTGGTCACCGGCTTGGGCCCGTCACCGGGACTCTGGGGGTCGATGGGGTTGTCCCCCAGCCGCAGCCAGATCGTGGCGCCCTCGACAGGGCGGCCCTGCTCGTCCTTGACTTCGCCCTGCAGACGCCCGCGGCCGGCCCAGCCTTGGGCAAAAGCCGGCAGACCCGCGAGGAGCAGGAGCAACAACAGCGGTAAAACCAGATTCTTATGGCGCATAGATCTCTCCTTGGGTGCTCTGGTCCATGTCCCTCAACAGGGTCACACCCCGGTTTATTGCGCCTTCGGCGCGCGCGCAGTGTAGCACCCGAACCCCACTCAAAAACAAAGAGCGCCGGGAGGCGAACCCCCCGGCGCTACAAAGGATCGGACTAGAGGTTACTTCTTACCGGAAGCTCACGCGCGCACCGACACGGAAGATGCGCGGGCTGAGGATCTCGGTGACGTTGTTCGTCGTGCGGATGCCGAGGCGGTGCTGACGCTGCAGCACGTAGGACTCGTTCAGCGCGTTGAACACGTCGACACCCAGGGTCAGACCGAAGTCGGAGAAGGTGAACTCCTTCTCGACGCGGGCGTCGAACACGTGGATGTCGTCGTTGCGGAACTCGTCCGGCTCAACAAACTGGACGTTGGTGGTGCCCGGGATGTTGTTACGCGCGACGCGGGAGAAGTAGGGGATAGGATAGCCCTCGCGGCCGGTCAGGTTGCCCGCGAGGTTGAAGCCCCAGGGCCGGTCCGGCGCGACCTGATACATGCCGTTCATGCTGTAGGACCAGTTGGAGTTGATGTAGACGCCGCCCTTGGAGCCCGAGCCGGTGCCCGAACCCTGGAGGACCGGGTCGCCATCCTGGCCGACGCCGAGGAACGGAGTCTGATCCTCGAGCTCGCTGTTCGGGATGTTCCAGGTCCAATCCTGGTAGGAGACGTTGCCGCGGAGCATCCAGCGGTTGGAGAGGCGCTTGTTGAAGGTCACCGAAGCGCCGACGAACTCCTGCTCGCGGTCGCCGTTGGTGTAGAAGAGACCGTTGCGGGTGGTGACGCCCGGCTTGAGCTCCCAGACGGTCTGGGTCACGCTCTGGCCGTTCGGCAGGACCGCCGTGACCTGCTTGGACTGGTAGTCGTTGCGGTTGTGCACGCGGCCGATGTTGCCGAGGTTGGCCTCGGAACGGGCATTGCCGTCGAACACCAGGCGCTCGGTCTCGACCAGGTCGGTGACCTGGCGGTAGGTGAGGTTCAGGCCGACCACGAACTCCGGACGGAGCGCGTGCTCGATACCGAACAGCAGCTCGTCGGTGATCGGGGCGTTGAAGTCAGGATCCACGCCGTACGACTTGAGGAGACCGCCGTTGCGGGCGTCGAAGTTGCCGCTGGAGAACAGCGGACCGTTGTTGGTCAGGACTTCGTTGGGCTCGGCTTTGTTGTTGCCGTTCAGATCGTTGTAGTAGTAGTAGGTGTAGCTGGCGAAGTACAGCGGGTTGAGAACAACGCCCGTGCCCGTGCCGAGCTGGTCGGCGAACCGGGAGTAGCTGGCCCGGAGCAGGGTCTGACGGTTCTCGCCCACCGCATAGGTCACACCCAGGCGCGGAGCAATCGTCTCCCACTCGAAGCCGATGTCCTGAGCCGCAACGCTGACGCTCGGCAGAATGGTCGGGAACTGCGGGTTCCCCGGTACCGTCCGGTCGAGGTTCTCGCCGCCCTGGAGGTCGTAACGCAGACCGAAGTTGGCGGTGAGGTTGCCGACGGTCATGGTGTCCTGGATATACGCCGTGGAGTAGTCCTGGAGGATCGCCGGGAACGCGTCACGGGTCAGAGCGATGACGTTGTAGTTGTAGCCGAAGGACTTGTAGTAGTTCAGCTCCTGGCCGAACCCGGGCCAGCGGCTCAGGGTGGCGACCTCCGCCTCGCGGTAGCCGGCGCCGAACTTGAGCTCGTGGCTCAGGTTGCCGGTGTTGAAGAAGGTCGAAGCGTCAGCCTTGAACTGCTCCTGCGGACGCGAGGTCTGGTAGAGGAGGAAGTTGTTCTGCCAGCTGAAGTTCGCGTCGAGCTGGGCGTTGGGGGACGTGGTGGTGCCGCCAGCCTGGGGAATCAGCTGGAAGCCGCCGTTCACGACCGAGTACATGCCGGTCAGGTAGAAGGCGGAGCTGAAGATGTGGGTGTCTTCGATCTTGTAGGCAGTCGGGTCGTCGCCGAACTTCGACTGGTTCCAAGTGGTGGGCTGCGGACGGGTG
>JANOCF010000874.1:0-3599 GCA_031412055.1 Holophagales bacterium
GCCATCACCTCGGTGGCCACGGTCGCCGACGACTACGACGACCGCATCGTGGCGCGCTACGGCGGGCAGACGGCCCTGGAGAAGATCCAGGACACCGGCGGCTGGCGCAAGCGGTCCGGGGACGGGGTCTAGTCTCGGCTGATATGGAAGGAAGATCGACGATCGACTACCAGCGGCCGTTGCTCTTGACGGCCGCATCGGCTTCCCGGTCGAGCTCCTTCTCCCGCTCGGCCTGCCGCTTGTCGTAGAGCTTCTTGCCCTGCACCAGGGCGATCTCCACCTTGAGCCAGTTGCCCTTCAGGTAGACCGAGAGGGGGACGACGGTCATGCCCTTGGTCAGGGTGCGGCCGAAAAAGCGGTCGATCTGGCGGCGCTTGAGCAGGAGCCTGCGGTCGCGGTCCGGAAGATGGTTCTCCCGGTTGCCGTGGCTGTACGGGCTGATGTGCACACCCACCAGCCAGGCCTGGCTGTTGCGGAACTCGACGAAGCTGTCCTTGAGCTGGATCTTGCCCGAGCGGATCGCCTTGACCTCGGTGCCGGACAGCGCGATGCCCGCCTCCTCGGTCTCGTAGACGTGGTAGTCGTGCGTGGCCCGGCGGTTCGAGGCCAGCACACGCTTGACGGGTTCCTTGGGTTTTTCCACCACCTTCATCGCCATGGCCGCAAGCATATCAGGGCAACCTGCTATTCTTTTTCCGTTGATGAGAGTCGCCCTCGCCCTTCTCGGCTTCCTGGTGCTCGCCTCGGAGGCCCGCGCCGCGGCCAGGATCTCCGACCTCCGTGCCGTGCTGGACGGCGAGCAGGTCCTCGCCAGCTTCACGCTGAGCGGCGGCATCGACGGGCGGCTGGCCAAGCGCATCGACAGCGGCCTCCCTACCTCCATCCTCTACGAGGTCGAGCTGCACAAGGACCGCAAGCGCTGGTACGACAACCGGCTCGACCGCAGCACCCTGGAGGTCATGGCCGTGCACGACGCGGTAGCCCGGACCTACAACGTCCACTTCCGGCTCGACGGCGAGCTCATCGAGAGCCGCACCGTGCGCGACCGCGAGGCTCTGGTCGCGGCCATGACCCGGGTCGAGAGCGCCCCGGTCTTCAAGGTCGGCAGCGGCACGCCGCGTGGACGGCTGCTGATCAAGGTCCGGGCCGAGCTGGGCTCCCGCACGGTCCTGTCGTTCATCCCGGTCTCCATCAACACCGACTGGAAGGCCTCCAACAAGTTCCGTTATCCCGGCCGGTCCTCTTGAGGATGGCTGAGGACGGCCTGGCAGTATCCCCATGAGATCCCCATGAGCCTGCGCGAGAAGCTCGAGCGCCACCGCAAGAACCACCGGCTGATCCTCTGGGTCCTTGCCGCGCTGCTGCTCGTCTTCACTCCGCTCTTCTACCTGTCCCAGCGCGGGCGCGATCTGCCCGAGGCCCTGGTGACCAACCGGGTCCTGCTGTTCGTCCTCTGGTACGTCAACGTCATCCTCATCCTGATCGTCGTCTTCGTCCTGATGAGGAACCTGTTCAAGCTGCTGGTGGAGCGGCGGCACCGGATCCTGGGGTCCACCTTCAAGTCCAAGCTGGTGGCCACCTACGTGGGCCTGTCGCTGATCCCGGTCCTGGTCCTCTTCTTCATCGCCAGCGAGCTGCTCCAGGGGTCGATCGAGCGCTGGTTCAACACTCCCCTGGGACCGGTGCTGGAGCGCGGCAGCTCCGTGGCGCAGGCCTTCTACGACCGGGTGGAGGGCACGGCGCTGCGGGACGCCTCCCGCGCCCTGGACGAGGTGCGGGGGATCGACTTCCACCTGCCCGAGGAACGGCCGCGCCTCACCGGGCGGCTCCAGGAGCTGCTGGGCGAGCTCGATCTGGATCTTCTCGCGGTCTACGAAGGAGACGAGTTCGTCCACGCGGTCCTCGACTCCCAGTCCGGCATCCCGGACCTGCCTGAGCCCGGGCGCGACTTCCTGGAGGAGGCCGCCCGCGCGGGCAGGGCCGTGCGGATGGACGCGCCCGCGGGTGCTCCCGGCCGGCTCGTTCTGGCCGCGGTGGCTTCAAAGTCGGAGGGACAGGAAGATCCCGTCATCGTGGTGGCCGGGACGCTCCTCAATCCGGTCGTGGCCGAGCAGACCGACCAACTCGTGCGCGACTTCCAGGCCTACCGCCAGCTCGAAGTCCAGAAGGACGACCTCCGGGCGAGCCATTTCCTCCTCTTCCTCATGATCACCCTGCTGATTCTCCTCGCCTCGTCCTGGGCCGGGCTCTACTTGGCGAAGCGGGTCACGGTCCCCATTCAGGCCCTGGCCGAGGGGACGGAGCGGATCAGCCGGGGTGAGCTTTCGCACCGGGTGACCGTGGAGGCCGACGACGAGCTGGGGGTCCTGGTTGGCTCCTTCAACCGGATGACCGAGGAGCTGGAGAGCAACAAGGAGGCCCTGGAGCGGAGCAACCGCGACCTGGTTGGCGCCAACCAGCGGCTGGCGGAAGCGCGGGCCCGGATCGCGGCGGTGCTGGAGAACGTGACGGCCGGCGTGGTCTCCCTCGACGCCGAGGGGCGGATCTTCACCTGCAACGGAGCGGCGCTCAACATGCTCCGGCAGCGCGAGGAGGATGTGATCGACCGGCCCGTAGAAGAAGCCTGGGCCGACCCGGAGCGGTCCAAGCTCGCCGCGCTCGTGCAGAAGGGAGGCAGCCCCGGGAAGGCCGGGCGGGAAGTCCACCTGATGCTGGGCGGCGACTGGCAGACGTTCGAGGCCAAGGTCACGGTGATCACCAGCCCGGACGGGGCCGTGCAGGGGCTGGTGCTGGTGCTGGAGGATCTGACGGAGCTGATCAAGGCGCAGCAGCTCGCCGCGTGGAACGAGGCGGCCCGGCGCATCGCTCACGAGATCAAAAACCCTCTCACGCCCATCCGGCTGTCGGCGGAGCGCCTGCTCCGCAAGCAGCGGCAGGGCGACCCGGGCCTGGGCAAGGCGATCGAAGAGGGAGTGGAGATCATCGTCCGCGAGGTCGTGACCCTCCAGGGCATGGTGGACGAATTTTCCCGCTACGCCCGCATGCCCCGGCCGCGCCCTGCCCAGATCGACCTGGACCGGCTCGTGGGCGACACCCTGAGCCTCTACCGGGACCTGAAGCCGGGGGTGGATGTCGAAGGGGCAGTCGAGGACGGCGCCTCACCGGCCTGGGTGGACGGCGAGCAGGTGCGCCGGGCGCTGATCAATCTCCTGGACAACGCCGTCGAGGCCACGGACGCTCCCGGCAGGGTGACGGTGTCCGCCCGCCGGGATAACGGCCATCTGGAGATCCGGGTGGCCGACACAGGCCGGGGCATCCCGCCGGACTCCAAGGAGAAGCTCTTCCTCCCCTACTACTCGACCAAGGGGCGCGGCACCGGGCTCGGCCTGTCGATCGTCCACCGCATCGTGACCGAGCACCAGGGCTCGATCCGGGTGGAGGACAACCGGCCGCAAGGAACGGTGTTCACGATGGAGCTGCCTACGGAGTAGGCGGGCTAGGCCGCGAAGCGGAGAATCTCAACCTCCGCTCCCTTGCGGATCGCCTCCTCCGCGCGCTCGAGGAGTTGTCCCGTGACCTCTTCCGAGAGGACGTACTCC
>JANOCF010000875.1:0-1725 GCA_031412055.1 Holophagales bacterium
AGCATCGAGATGTCCGGCGCGAGCTGGTAGATCGCGTTGGACCGCGCCACCATGTAGACGCCCGCCGTGACCATGGTGGCCGCGTGGATCAGGGCGGACACCGGCGTCGGGCCGGCCATGGCGTCCGGCAGCCAGACGTAGAGCGGAATCTGCGCGCTCTTGCCCGTGGCGCCGATGAAGAAGCAGAGCGCCACGAAGCTCGCCAGCGTCAGGCCGACGAGGTACGGCGCCTGCATGATCGCGGGGTTCTTGACGACGCTCTCGAAGATGGTGCGGTAGTGCAGCGTCCCGAATGTGGCGATCAGCGCGAACATGCCCACCAGGAAGGCGAAGTCGCCGATCCGGTTGACGATGAACGCCTTCTTGCCCGCGGCCGGCGGCACGGCCTGGTCGAAGTAGAAGCCGATGAGCAGGTAGGAGCAGAGGCCCACGCCTTCCCAGCCCACGAACATCACCAGGTAGTTGTTGCCCAGGATCAGCAGCAGCATCGCGCACATGAACAGGTTCAGGTACGCGAAGTAGCGCCGGTAGCCCGGGTCGTGGCTCATGTAGCCCGCGGAGTAGACGTGGATCAGGAAGCCGACGAAGGTGACCACGAACAGCATCACCGCCGACAGCCGGTCGAGCAGGAAGCCGACGTCGATCGTCAGCGAGCCGGCCGTCCAGGCGTAGTAGGAGCGCTCGAAGAAATCCTGGCCGCTGCCGGAGTACTCCAGCAGGCAGCCGAGCGCCAGCAGCAGCGAGAGCAGGGGAGCGCCGACACCGATCGCGGTGACGAGCGTCTTCGACGGATGGCGGCCGAGAAGCCCGTTCAAGGCCGCGCCGATGAGCGGAAGGATCGGGATCAACCAGATGTAGTCGAGCATCGGTCTACCAGCGCATCAGGTTGATGCGGTTGACGTCGATCGTGCGCCGCTGGCGATACACGGCGATGAACAGCGCGAGGCCGATGGCCGCTTCGGCCGCGGCCACCGCCATGACGAAGAACACGACGATCTGGCCGGTGTGGTCGCCCCACTGGCGCGCAAACGCAATGAGAGCCAGGTTGCCGGCGTTGAGCATGAGCTCGATCGACAGGAAGATGCTGATGCCGTTGCGCCGGGTCAGCGCGCCGGCCGAGCCGATCGCGAAGAGCAGCGCAGACAGCATGAGGTACCAGGAGATGGGAACGCTCAAGGCTCTGTTTCCTCCGGGGTCTCCAGGGCCGGCTCGGCCTGGGGCGGCCGGCGGGCAACGACCGTGGCGCCGATGACGGCCACGAGCAGCAGCAGGCCGACGATCTCGAACGGCAGCAGGAACTCGGTGAACATCTCCCAGGCCATGCCCTTCATGGACACCAGCTCCTCGGTGACCGGAGGGTTGTCGTTGCCGCCGCGTCCGCTCCAGAACAGCAGGGCCAGCATGCCGCCGAAGATGAGCGCGCCGAGCAGCGCGCCGCCCATCTGCACCTTCTGGGCGGAGATCGCCGTCTCCTCCCGCGTGATGTTGAGGAGCATGAGGACGAACAGGAACAGCACGACGATGGCGCCGGTGTAGATCAGCACCTGGAGGGCGCCGATGAACGGCGCGCCCAGGACCACGAAGAGCACCGCCACCGAGAACAGCGTGACCACCAGGCTCATCGTGGAGTACACCGGGTTGCGGTGCATGACCACCATCAGCGAGGAGGCCACCGCCAGCAGCGCGAAGATGAGGAAGATCAGGGTCTCCATCGGGTTCGGGACT
>JANOCF010000876.1:0-1556 GCA_031412055.1 Holophagales bacterium
CAGCCTTCCTTCTCCGCAAGGAGGGGCTCCTTCGACGCCGGCAGCCGTTCCGGACGTGGAAGGAGAGGCTCCTTGAGCCCTGCCCGCCTCTCCTTGCGGTCAAGGAGCCTCTCCTTGGATACCGGCTGCCATTCCTTCTCCATAAGGAGAGGTTCCTTGGGCATCCGCGGTCGCTCCGGATGCAGAAGGAGCCGCTCCTTGCCGGCGCGGTGAGCTAGACTCCGCTCCCGAGGAGGACCCTTTCATGCACGTTCCCGTTCCCGTCCGGACCGCCGCTCTCCTGGCCTTTTTCCTGCCGGCCCTGCCCGCCTGCGCGCAGAACGCCGAGGTCCTGGAGCTGGTCGAGACCGTTCCCGTGGAGACGACCCTCGACCACGCCGACCTCCGGGACACTTACGTGGTCTGGCCGGAGATGATCGACGGCGCCACGAAGACGCTCGACTTTGCGGAGTTCTATGCCTCGGACGAGCCGGGCAGCCGCCTGAGCCGCCTGGAGACGGTGCTCCAGTCCTTGGAGCGGGCCGCGGGCCGGGGCGTGCGCATCCGCTTCCTCTCCGACAAGCGCTTCGAGAAGACCTACCCCGACACCCTGGCGCGGCTGGGCAGGATGCCCGGCGCGCAAGTGCGGATCATCGACGTCGGGGCCCTGAGCGGCGGCGTGCTCCACGCCAAGTACTTCGTGGTGGACGGGCGGGAGATGTTCATGGGCAGCCAGAACTTCGACTGGCGCGCCCTGCAGCACATCCTGGAGATGGGGGTCCGCCTGGCCGAGCCGGACGTGATCCGGGCCTTCCAGGACGTGTTCGAGACCGACTGGGCCCTGTCAGCGCCCGGCGCCGACAAGACCTTCCGCGCGAAGCCGTCGGCGAGCTACACCTTTCCCGCCCGGGTCGGCTCCGGAGAGGATGCCCCGGCCGTCATCCCGGTTTTCAGCCCCAAGGGCTGGCTCCCCGACGAGAAGCTGTGGGACCTCCCCCACCTGGTGGAGATGATCGACGGCGCGAAGAGCACGGTCCGGGTCCAGCTCCTCACCTACAAGACCATCTCCCGGGACGGCTCGTACTTCGACGTCCTGGAGTCGGCCCTGCGCCGCGCCGCCGCCCGCAAGGTTGCGGTGCAGCTCCTCCTGGCCGACTGGAGCAAGAGCAAGGGGAACATCGAAGGGCTCCAGAGCCTGCAGTCGGTGCCCGGGATCGACGTCCGCCTGAGCACGATCCCGCAGTGGTCCGGCGGCTTCATCCCCTTCGCACGGGTGGCGCACGCCAAGTACCTGGTGGTGGACGGCAGGCGCTCCTGGATCGGCACCGGCAACTGGGAGGGGGATTACTTCTACCAGAGCCGCAACGCCGGCCTGGTCATCGACAGCGCCGCCGTCGGAGGACGGCTCGACCGCTTCTTCGCGGATGCCTGGGGATCGGCCTACGCCTACGACGTGGACCCGTGCAAGACCTACGAGCCGGCGCGGGTGGCGGAATGAGAGGGAGTACGCCGACCTGACGACCTGATGTAGGGGCGCAGCATGCTGCGCCCTGCTCGCATGCCGGGCTGTTGCCTTG
>JANOCF010000877.1:0-2100 GCA_031412055.1 Holophagales bacterium
GCGAGCCGACCGGGATGAAGTTGACGTCGGTGGAGTTCTGCCAGGAGTCGGCGTCCGTGATCGCCTCTTCGTTGTAGATGTTCCAGTAATCCCCGGTGCCGCCGTTGTACCAGTTGATGTTGCCGTCGACGTATTTCCAGCAGCCCCACCGGTGAGTGGCCGTCGCGGCGCCCGCCCCGATCATGAGAGCGACGGCAAAGAGTGCACCCCATGTTGCGATTGCCTTGCGATTGATCATAGACACCTCTCCTATCCAAGAGGGATAACGCCATGATCGGCGCCCCTGCTCTACTTGAGAGAAGGCCTCGGGACTAGAACTGTGGAGCCCGTCTCTAACTTAGACGGTACAGGTGAGACCCGAAGCGGGACACCGTTCAGTTCTTCTCGTCGAGTCGATGGAGCTGCGCCCGGACGAATGCGACGCCGGGATGGGCGGGTCCGAAGAGGCTCCTGGCATGGAGGAGGGTTCTCTCCCTGCCTTCGATGCGTGCCAGGGCGAGCCAGGCCGCGGCGTTGCGAGGGTCGATCCGGAGCAGCCGCAGGAGCATCCGCGCGGCCTCGTCGTTCTCTCCGCGGAGGATGAGGATCTCGCCCAACTCCGCCAGGGTTCCAGGGTCGTCCGGGACCAGCCAGAGGGAGTGGCGCAGCTCTCGGAGCGCACCCTCCTGGTTCCCGTTGATCCGAAGCCTGATCCCAAGGCTCAGCCGTGCGAGCTGGTAGTCCGGGGCGAGCCGCACCGCCTGGGCAAAGGCTGTCTCGGCGTCGACGGTCCCGATGCGGCCGGCCTGCACCCAGGCGAGTGCCGAGGCTGGGTCGTCCGCCAGGGCGCGCTCGTCCGCCGCCCGGGCCTCGTCCATGCGGCCGAGCTGCTGGAGTGACGAAGCCGTGAGCGCCCACTCCTCGGCCAGGTTGCGGCTGGGCTCATGGTCCCGGACGTGGGAGGCAAGAACCGCGAGCGTGACGACCGCCGCCGCCGGTGCCAGCTCCCGCCAGCAGCGCTCCCGGAGACGATCCAGCAGCCAGACCGCCGTTCCTCCGGCAAAAACCGCGAGCGGAGGCACGAGGGGGAGGCGGTAGCGGGAGGACATGATGATCACCACGCACGAGGCCGTGAAGACCAGCAGGTGAACGGCCATCGCGGGCGGGATCTTCCTTCTCGCCAGCCAGAGCCCCCAGACGGCCAGGGGGAAGAGCAGACCGAAACCGGGCAGGAGGCGCAGCACGCGGGACTGCTCGCGGAAGAAGTAGAGGCTGTGGCTCTCCCGGATCTCATCGTCCTGGACGAGCCACAGCGCCTTGCGGCCGAGGCCGGCGAGGAAGCCGAGCGGTTCCCTCCCAATCTCCTTGAGGGCTTTCTTCAGGAAGTAGCGCTCGCGGCCGGCATCTCCTTCGATACCTTGGCGCTGCGCCTCGCCCACGAGGAGGTCCCAGTCTCCTCCCAGCCGGGCGGCAGGCGTGCCGCTTGCCCCGATCCGGTTGCCCATGTAGAGGTTGAGCCCGCCGAAGGCCTGCACCGGCAGCCACTCGCCCCGGGTCAGCCGGAGGAAGAGAAGCACGGGGGAGAGGACCGCGATCCACGCGAGGAGCAGCCAAGCGGGCGTCCAGCGGGACCGGCGCGGCCAGCGGACCGGACGGAGAACGGTGAGCCCCGCGAGCAGGGGAGCCAGGGGCAGGGCCGTAGCCCGCACCACCGCCGCGGCGCCGAGCAGCGCGCCCGTGCGCGCCGCCGACCCCGGGGCGCAGGAGACCCACAGCGCCGCCGTGAGCAGAAAGACGAAGAGACCTTCCGCCAGCAGCGAGACCTCTACATAGATGAGCGGACCATAGACAGCCAGGAGCAGCCCCGCGGCCAGGCCGGCGCGGCGGTCGCCCAGGACCCGCGCACCCAGCGCAGCGGTCAGGACGCACAGCCCGGCACCGAGCGCGGCCTGCGCCAGCCGGACCGCGCTCAGGGAGCCTCCGGTCAGGGCGAGCAGGCTACCGAGGAAGAACGGATACCCGGGGCCATGGGTCGGGGCGAGCCACTGGAAGAGGTTGCCGTGGGCAATCCCCTGGCCCCAGAGGAAGAACTCGAAGGAGTCGAGCTGCGGGCGCTGGAAC
>JANOCF010000878.1:0-3953 GCA_031412055.1 Holophagales bacterium
GCTCGGGCTCGGCCACGGCTTGGGGCGGGGGAGCGGAGAGGCAGGTCTGCGCCGGCATCTGGATGGCGGCGCAAGCTCCCAGGAGAAAAGCGACGGAGACACGGAGGGTACTTGGGCTCATAAGGGGGCTCATAAGGCTCCTCCAGGAAGCTGCGGCGAGGGTATGGGAGACGGGGAGAGGAAACTTCTCCGGTCTTGCGGGTGGAGCCCCGGAAGGGGCGTAGGCGTAAAGCTTGGCACTTCAGTGCCAGGTCAGGGCCCATCAGAAACACCCAAGTCCCGAAGGGACGCAGGCGATCGCCCGGCCTGTGTCCCTTCGGGACTTGATGAACTGGCTGCGGGCGCCTACCTGGGGTTGAAACCGGTTGAAACCCCAGGCTTTACGCCTGCGCGCCTTCGGCGCTGAGTGCTGGCAAGTTTGCGCCTCTGGGGAGGGGGTGAGGTCCACTCGCGCAATCGCGGATAAGACAGCCATGGAGGCTCGATGGATTCATTAGGGGGTGAGGGAGCATCCCGTGCCGACGACCGATTCACGAACCTCCGCCCTGGCCTGCCTGCTCGTGGCCGCGCTGTCGCTGACCGCAGCGCCTGTGCTGGCCGGAGGTCTCCGGGTCGTCCGCACCGTGCCGCTCCCCCCGGGCTTCGTGGGCCACCTGGCCCGCGAGCCGGAGACGAACCGGCTCTGGCTGGTCTCCTTCGGCCCGCCCGCCAACCCCTCGGGGCCGAGCCGGCTCTACGAGGTGGACCCCGGTACCGGCCGCGTGCTCGCCGAGGCCGAGCTGCCCCTCCAGGGCTCCTTCGCCCCTCCCGTGGCGATCGCCGGGCGGCTCTACGTCGGCGTCTACTGGGAGTCCCGCATCCACGAGATCTCGACCGGCCCCGACGACTTCGGGCGGCTGCTGCGCAGCGTGCCCGTGCCCGGCACCGCGGCGCTCGGCCTGGGCGCGGACGGCCACTATCGCTACCCCTTTCTGGAGTTCGCGGGGCTGGCCGCGGCCGCGGGCGGAAACCTGCTGGTCCAGGCCAGCCACGCGGGCGAGCTGATCACCCTCGACCGCGAGACCGGCGCCGTGCTGCGCCGGGTCCCGACACTCCCCGGATTGGGAGGGGTCACGGCGGTCCCTGGCAGCCGGCCGCTGCTGATCGCCAACCGCGACCCGGAGAACGCCGCGGTCGTCGACAAGGTGATGCGCTTCGACGTGCAGCCCGAGCGGGTACCGGTGCCCACCAAGCGCTCCCGCTGGGGATCGTTCGCCGCGCGGGCGGACGCCAAGCGGGTCTCCTGGCTGCTGCTCGACCCGGAGACGGGCGCGGTCCTGGCCTCGACCGAAGTGGCGGACTCGCCCGCCCACGCCGCGAGCACCGCCCTGCTGCGCAGAGAGGAGGCGCCGGGCACCCCGTTCGGCCGCTTCCAACTGCTGGCCCTGGGGGCGAGCGGGCTGCTGACCCTGGAATGGACTCCGGAGCCGGAGGACCACGCATCGAACGACCGGGTGCCGTAGGCCACCCGACAAGGAGGCAGACATGAGAGACGGAGCATCCAAGACGCGGCTGATCCCGGCCCTGCTCGCGGCGGCCGCATTGCTGGCGCCTGCCTGGGCACAGACGCCAGCGACGCCCGACGGCACGGCCGAGCCCAAGCCGTACGAGGGCGTCTACGAGGGCAAGCCGCGCCCCGGCCAGCCCGGTCACGAGAAGCACCGCGAGTGGGAGGGAAAGTACCCGACCCCCGAGACCGTCAACGACTTCCGCATCGTGCGCACATTCGCGCCCCCCGAGGGCTTCCTCGGCAACATGGCCTACGACCGCGAGACCGGCAACCTCTACCTGGTCTCCCTCGGACCGCCGACCAACACCCGCGGCCCGAGCATGCTCTACCGGGTCGATCCGCGCAGCGGCAAGGTCCTGGCGCAGGCCGAGATGCCGTTCAAGGGCGACTTCGGCCAGCCGGTCGTCCTCAACGGCCACCTGTACCAGGGGATCTTCCACGAGTCGAAGCTCTACAAGGTCGAGATCAAGGACCCGGCGAGCTTCGGCAGGGTCCTCAAGGTCGTCAGCCTGCCGACGATCAACGACCTCAAGCTGGTCAACGAGGCCCACTCGTTCCCGTTCATCGAGTTCGGCGGCGTGACCGCCACGCCCGAGGGCAAGCTGATGCTCCACGCCGACGATGTCGGCGAGTACATCACCGTCGACCCCGAGACCGGCGCGCTGCTCGAGCGGGCGCGGACGATCAAGGCCATGGGCGGAATCACCGGTACGGGCGACCCCCAGGGGCGCTTCCTGGTGGTCGCCAATTCCGACCCGCGCGGCGGCTACTGCGCCCTCTCCTACCCGCCGCTGCTGTCGCGCAGCGCCGAGCAGAAGGACATCAGCTGGGCGCTGACCGACGGCCGCACGGGCGATGTCCTGGCCTCGCTGCGCACGCAGAGCTCGCGGGCCTACGCCAGCACCATCGCCCTGGTCCGCCACGAGACGGTCGCGCAGTCCCCGTACGGGCGCTTCACCTTCTACGCCACCGGCGAGGAGGGGATCCTGGAGATCGAATGGACCCCGGGGCGGGACGCCTACTGAGCGGCGCCCTGGCCGGCGCGCTGGCCTGGGCGCTCAGCGTGGCGGGAGCGCAGGGTGAGCCGTCGTCCATCGGCCGCGAGGTCTCGATGACCGGGCGGCTGCGCGACGGCGACGAGCTCGCGCTCCCCCTGCCCGAACTGCTGGAGCACGGCCGCCGGCTCTTCGCGGCCATGTGGACGTCCGAGGAGGGAGCGGGCCGGCCGCTGTCCAAGGGGACGGGCGACCCGGTGAGCGACCCCTCGGCGCCGCTGGTCTTCCCGCGCAACTTCAACCGCGTCAGCGGTCCCGACGCCAACTCCTGCGCCGGCTGCCACAACGCGCCGTTCGGCATTCCGGGGGGCAGCGGCGACATCGTGGCCAACGTCTTCGTGCTGGCCCAGCGCTTCGATCATCCTGATTTTGGACGCGACTCGCTGGCCACCAAGGGCTCTCATGACGAGGCCGGCCGGGCCGTGGACCTGGCGACGATCGGCAACAGCCGCAAGACCGTGGGCATGTTCGGCGCCGGCTACATCGAGATGCTGGCGCGCCAGATGACGGCCGAGCTGCAGGCGGTCCGCGACTCGATCCCCCCCGGCGGCTCGCGCCCTCTCGTCACCAAGGGGATCTCCTTCGGCACCCTGAAGCGGATCGTCGACGGGCGCTGGGACACCTTCGGCGTGGCGGGGCTGCCGCCGGCCAGCCTGTCCACGTTCGGTGCCGACGATCCGCCCACGCTGATCGTCCGGCCCTGGCACCAGGCCGGGTTCGTGACGTCGCTGCGCACCTTCACCAGCACCGCGCTCACCCACCATCACGGCATCCAGTCGTCCGAGCGCTTCGGCGCCGGCACGGACCGCGACGGCGACGGCTTCCGCGACGAGATCGGCCGCGCGGAGATCACCGCCCTGACCCTCTACCAGGCGGCCATGGCCGTGCCCGGCCGGGTGGTCCCGCGCTCGCCCGAGATCGAGCAGGCCGTGCTGATGGGCGAAGCCAGGTTCGCCGAGATCGGCTGCGCCGGCTGCCATGTGCCGCGGCTGCCGCTCACCGCGGACGGCCATGTGTTCGTCGAGCCCGGTCCCTTCAACCCCAGGGGCGACCTGCGCCCCGGCATGGCCCCGCCCGTGCGGATGGATCTCAACAGCGACCTGCTGCCCCTGCCCCGCCTCCGGGAGGAGAAGGGGATCACGTGGGTGCCGGCCTACACCGACCTCAAGATGCACGACATCACGGGCGGCGTGGACGACCCCCACCGCGAGCCGCTCGACCAGCACCAGCCCGCGGGCTCGCGCGGTTTTTCCGAGGGCAACGGCCGGTTCATGACCCGCCGCCTGTGGGGCGCCGCGAACCAGGGCCCCTACTTCCATCACGGCAAGCTCACCACCATGCGCGAGGCG
>JANOCF010000879.1:0-4195 GCA_031412055.1 Holophagales bacterium
GCAAGGACGGTCTCTCGGCCGCCGGCTGGGACTTCATCGGCCGCATCCTGGCCAGCGCCACGGACCTCTGCCTGGTGCTCAACTCGAGCGTCAACTCGTACCGCCGCCTCGACCCCCACTTCGAGGCTCCCAATCAGATCAAGGCCTCGGCCATCGACCGCGGCTCCATGGTGCGCATCCCCCTCGGCAACGAGCGCTCGGCACGCGTCGAGGTGCGCTCCATCGCTCCCGACTCCAATCCGTACCTGGCGATCTACACTCTGCTCAAGGCCGGGCTCGAAGGCCCCCAGAGCGAGGAGGATGGGGACAAGCGGCCGCGCACCCGCTTCCTGCCGGACAACATCTACGACGCCATCCGGCAGTTCAAGGGGAGCCGGTTCATGCAGGAGGTGATGGGTGAGGACGTGCACGCCAAGTTCGCCGAGCTCAAGCTCGCCCAGGCCGAACGCTGCCCCAAGGCCCTCGGCAACCTCATCAAGGCCTCCGAGGTGCAGTACCACCACGAGGTCACGAACCAGTTCCTCTGGTCCCGGTTCTAAGTAGCCGGTCCCAGCACCTCGGTTTCCCCGAACGGCCTGACGGCGGGAGGTCCCTCCTCCCGCCGTCAGGCCCATGCTAGGATCCGGTCTCCGATGTCCCACAACCCCGCCGCACGGCTCCTGGTGCGAGTCCTTTTTATCGCGGCCGTCGCGCTGGCCATCGAATTCCTGGCGCGCGGGGGCTTGTCGGTTCTCGAGCGCCGCGGGGTGCAGTATCAACCGATCCTCGGCGACCGATTGAGTGCCGAGAATCGCCAGGCGATCGAGGATTTCCTGGGTGGGCGCGAGTCGGCCTTCCAACTCGACAGCGTCCTGGGGTGGACTCTCCGGCCCCGTTTCCGTTCGCCGCGTTCGCCGGAAATCACGGTAGATGCGGTGGGCCGGCGCCGCGCCCCCGACCGGCCGCCGCCCGAGAGCAACGCCGTGCGGCTCGCTGCCTTCGGAGACTCCTTTACCTTCGGCGGCGATGTGGCCGACCGTGACGCGTACCCCGAGGCGTTCGCGCGCCTCGATCAGGGGATCGACGTCGCCAACTACGGTGTGCCGGCCTACGGGCTCGACCAGGCGTTCCTGCGGTACTTGAAAGAGCGCAGAGCGGCACGTCCCCAGGTGGTGATCATCGGTTACATGTCCGAGAACATCTGCCGCAACGTCGGTGTCTTTCGGCCGTTCTACAACCCGAAAACGGTCTTCCCCCTCGCGAAGCCGCGCTACCTGCTGGGCGGCCACGGCCTGAGGCTCCTCCGCAACCCGCTACCGACCCCGGAGAGCTATCGGCGTCTGCTCGCGAACCCCGCCGCGTCCCTCGCCGAGCTGGGCCGGCACGACGCTTATTACCGCACGCGGTCCCACTCCAGGCCGTGGGACCGCAGCGCAACCGTGCGCCTCGTAAAGCTTGCCGCCGCGCAGCTACCACCCACGAGTCGCGACGGGTGTTACGGTGCCGGCGAGGCCTTTTCGATAACCACTCGCCTGTTCAGCCTGTTCTACGAGACCGTGCTTCGGGACGGCGCGCAACCCGTCATCCTGATCTTCCCCGCTCGCGAGGAGGTGGCGAGTTGGCGTAGCGACCGCCGGAAGCGTTACGCGCCTCTGCTGAGCTTCCTCGGCGGCAAAGGCTACCGGGTCGTCGACGCGATGGAGGTGTTCGATGGAGCCGGCCGCAACCTTTCCATCGATGAGATCATCCCGGCGCATCTGAGCCCGCTCGCGAACACGCTGGTGGCCGAACACCTGCGCCAACGCCTGCGGAGCTTCGGTCTGATCCCTTAGAATTCAGAGCTGGAACGGCTCCGTCGGTTGTGTTCCCCACCCTTCCCGCCCAGGCCCAAACGCGGGCCGGTCTGGTGCCGAATGTGATCTCTTGTCATATGCTCGCGATACCCGCGACGGGTGAGGAGGTACGATGCGACTGGTCATTACGGAAAACATCACGCTTGACGGGGTCATCGAGGCCACCGGCGGTTGGTTCGGTCCGGAAGATGGTACTTCCGACTCTTCGGACATCCTCGCGGAGTTGCAGAAGTTGACGCAGGACGAGGACGGCCTGCTTCTCGGCAGGGTGACGTTCGAGGAGTTCCGCGGCTACTGGCCCAAGCAGACGAACGACACAACCGGGATCACGGATCAACTCAACCGCGTCCCGAAGTACGTCGTCTCAAGCACTCTCGGCGATCCGATGTGGGAGAACACAACGGTACTGTCGAAGAACCCGATCGCGGAGGTGCGCGCGCTGAAGGAAAAACCCGGCCGCGACCTCTGCGTCACCGGCAGCATCACACTATGCCACGCGCTCATCGCCGCGGACCTCGTCGACGAGTACCGCCTCTTCGTCTACCCGGTTGTCATCGGAAGCGGCCGAGTCCTGTTCGCGGATGGCGTGTCCAGCAAACTAAGCCTCGTCGATATGAGAATGTTCCGCTCCGGCGTGGCCCTCCTGACATACCGCCGCCATTGAGCCGGGACGCCCGCGATGCGAATCCTCATCCCCGACGACTACCAGGATGCCGTGCGCGGCCTTGCCTGTTTCTCGAAGCTCGCGGGACATGACGTCACCGTGTTCACCGACACGGTCAAGGAGATCGACGCGCTCGCGGAACGGCTTCAGACCGCCGAAGCTCTCGTCCTCATCCGTGAGCGCACGCGGATCAGCGATGCTCTGCTCGAACGGCTGCCCAACTTGAAGCTGATCAGCCAGACCGGCAAGGGTACCTCTCACATCGACATCGCCGCCTGCACCCGGCGCGGCGTCGTGGTCGCGGCAGGCACCGGGTCGCCCTACGCACCGGCGGAGCTGACCTGGGCGCTGGTCCTCGCCGCGTTGCGCCACATCCCCCACGAGGTGGCGCGGCTGCGCGCCGGGCACTGGCAGTCCACGCTCGGCACCGGCCTGCGCGGACGGACGCTCGGCATCTGGGGCTACGGCAAGATCGGCAGCCTGGTGGCGGGCTACGGGCGGGCGTTCGGGATGAACGTGCTGGTATGGGGACGCGAAGGCTCGCTCGCGCGCGCTCAGGCTGACGGTTACGCCACCGCCGCCGACCGGCAGACGCTGTTGGAGCAGGCCGACGTGCTCTCCCTGCATCTCAAGCTGGACAAGGAGACCAGAGGCATCGTCACCGCCGCCGATCTCGCGCGTATGAAGCCCGACGCTCTGCTCGTCAACACCAGCCGGGCCGAGCTGATCGAGCCCGGCGCCCTGGAAGCGGCCCTGCGCGCGGGGCGTCCCGGCTTCGCGGCCGTCGACGTGTATGAAGAGGAGCCGGTCCTTGGCGCGAATCATCCGCTGCTCGCGCTGGACAACGCGGTGTGCACGCCCCATCTCGGCTATGTCGAGAAAGACAGCTACGAGAGCTACTTCGGGCAGGCTTTCGATCAGGTTGTCGCCTTCGCAGGGCGACCTGTGAGCCCGTAGGCGAAGAGACGGTGACCACGTTCTGGCACACCCAGCCGGTGCGGCTGAGCGCTGGCGTGTCCGGGCGTGGCGCGACCGAGGCCCCGCAGGAGCCGCCTCCCGGTCTCGCCTGGTGCGAGATCGACTCCCGCGACGGGCCGGCGCTCGCCGAGGTTTGCGAGCTGCTGCGGCAGCACTACGTGGAGGATTCCAGCCAGCGCTTTCGCCTCGACTACACGCCGGACTTCCTGCGCTGGGCACTGAGCGCCCCGGGGAGCTATCCGTCGTGGCTCTTCGGCCTGCGCGACGGCGACGGCGCCCTGGTGAGCCTGATCTCTGCCGCCCGCCAGGACCTGGAGCTGGATGACGAGCCGAGGGAGGCGGTCGCGGTGAACTTCCTCTGCATCCACACGATGTGGAGGGAGCACGGGCTGGCTCCCTTGTTGATCCGGGAGGTCACGCGGCGGGTCAATGCCCGCGGAATCATTTCGGCGATCTTCACGACCTCAATGGCGCTGCCCGTCCTCCCGGTGTCTCGATGCCGCTACCACTGCCGGCTGCTGCGGCCGCAGCGGCTCGTGGATCTCGGCTACGTCGACGTCCCACCGCACCAGAGCCGGGCGTCCTTCACCCGCGAGCACGCGCTGCGGGAGACGGTGGTCTCCACGCGTCCGCTCACGGACGCCGACCTGCCCGCGGCCGGGGAGCTGCTGGAGCGCCATCTCGCGGGGTTCCGGCTTCGGCCCCGCTTCTCCCCCGAGGC
>JANOCF010000880.1:0-2110 GCA_031412055.1 Holophagales bacterium
GGCCTGCTGATCTGCGAGGACCTCTGGCATCCCGAGCTGGCGCACCGGCTGGCCGTGGCCGGAGCGCGGCTGCTGATCGTCCCCTCGGCCGGCCCGGGCCGCATCGGCGCCGGGGAGCTGCCGGCCAACCACGAGTCCTGGGAGATGCTCACCCGCTCGACCGCTCTCCTCAACACCTGCTGGGTGGTCTATTGCAACCGGGTAGGCTGGGAGGAAGGCTCCTTCTACCCGGGAGCGAGCCACGTGGTGCGCCCCGGAGGGGATCTGGTGGACCGCGCACCGGTCCTGGAAGAGCACCTGCTGGTCACCGAGATCGACCTGCGGGAGTCCGACCGCCTGCGTCACCGCCTCCCGCTCCTGGCCGACGAGCGCCGGGACATCGAAGGGCCGGAAGATCTGAAATGAAGACATACCGGGAGCAAGTTCGTGAGCGGCTGATCCTGAACGGCCCGCTGGCGGTAGCGGCCCTGACCAGCTTCATCCGCGACGCGGTGGAGACCTCGGGCATGGACGGGGTCGTCGTCGGCATTTCGGGAGGCGTGGACTCGTCCCTCTCGGCAGCGCTGGCGGCGCGTGCCCTGGGTCCGGAGCGGGTGCACGGCTTCCTGCTCCCCTACCGCACGTCCAACCCCGCCTCGGAGCAGGACGCCCGGGCCGTGGCCGAGCACCTGGCGCTTCCCCACCGGAAGATCGACATCTCCCCGATGGTGGATGCCTACTTCGCGATGGAGACCGACGCGGACCCGGGCCGGCGCGGCAACAAGATGGCGCGGGAGCGGATGACGATCCTCTTCGACCAGGCCAAGAAGCTGAACGCGCTGGTGCTGGGGACGTCGAACAAGACCGAGATCCTGCTCGGCTACTCCACCGTGTTCGGGGACAACGCCAGCTCCCTGAACCCGCTCGGGGATCTCTACAAGGCCCAGGTCTGGCAGCTCTCCCGCGAGGTCGGCCTGCCCGCCCAGGTGATCGAGAAGGCGCCCTCGGCGGACCTCTGGCCGGGGCAGACCGACGAAGGAGACCTCGGGGTCGACTACGGCACGGCCGACGAAGTCCTCCATCTCCTCTTCGACGAGGGTCTGAGGCCGGACGAGGTGGTCGAGAGGGGCTACGAGGAGCGGGCGGTGCAGCGGATCGTGAGCCTGGAGCAGCGCTTCCGTTTCAAGCGCCGGCTGATGCTGATAGCACGTCTTTCCGGCAGCGCGGTGAACCTGGACCAGGAGATCCCGCGGGACTGATGGCCGGCAAGCTGGTGGTCGTCGCGACGCCGATCGGCAACCTGGACGACCTTTCGCCCCGTGCCAGGGCCGCCTTCGAGGAGGCTGACCTGATCGCCTGCGAGGACACGCGGCACACCGGCCGCCTGCTCGCCCACCTTGGGATCAAGAAGCAGCTCGTCTCCCTGCACGAACACAACGAGCGCCAGCGTCTCCCCCGTCTCCTGGCCGATCTGGAGGAGGGAAAGACCATCGCGGTGGCGAGCGACGCGGGCACCCCGCTGCTTTCCGACCCCGGCTACATCCTGGTGAGAGAGGCAGCGGCAAAAGGGATCCGGATCGAGCCGATCCCGGGAGCGTCGGCGATCCTGACCGCCCTGGTGGCGTCCGGGCTGCCGCCGCACCCTTTCACCTTCGCGGGCTTTCCGCCGCCCAAGTCCGGCAAGCGCCGCACCTTCTACAAGACCTGGGCGCCCCTCGGCCACACCCTGATCCTCTTCGAGTCGCCCCACCGTCTCCTCCCCAGCCTGGAGGACGCGCTTACCGAGCTGGGAGACCGCCCCGCCGCGATCGGCCGCGAGCTGACCAAGATGCACGAGGAGGTGCTGAGGGGCAAGCTCTCCGAACTGCTCGAAGAGCTGAAGAAACGGGCGTCGCTGAAAGGGGAGTTCGTGGTGGTGGTGGGAGCGGAATGAAGCGCCGAATCCTGCTTCAGAAGCTTGCCCGGGGCGCGCTCCGCAACGTCTCCTTCCATGACTTCCGGCACTTGGTCGAAGGCTTTGGGTTCTCTCTCACCCGCGTGAACGGGAGCCATCACCTGTTCACCCACCCGGAGATCCCAGAGCTGGTCAATCTCCAGGATGTTCAAGGAGAGGCAAAGCCCTACTAGAGCG
>JANOCF010000881.1:0-6969 GCA_031412055.1 Holophagales bacterium
AAAAAAACCCTTCGGTCCCACCCAACCGGCCGGCCCAACGGGCGGGTATACCGGACCCCCGGGCGGTGGCCGCCGGCCGACGCCCTGGTAAAACAGGCAAAACAACCTTGCGGCCTGAAGGGCCGCGAGAAACTCGCCACCACCCTCTCGCGCCCCTACAGGGCGCTCTGCGGTTATGACGCTTCCTTTCCCAGGGCATCGCTGCGCTCAGCCCTGGGCTCCGTTCTCCCGGCCCGTTGGGCCGGATGACGGCCACCAATGCCGGTAGGGATTTTTTCACAGCCTCTGAGAGGGAACCCGGCGGACCCGCCTCCGAGGAGAAGGGCCCGCCGGTTCTATAGGTCAACGTCCGCTGGCATCCTTCACCGGGCCGGCCTTTGCCCTGAGAAGAATGTCGACACGGCGGTTTTGCTGGCGGCCCGACTCGTCGTCGTTGCTCGCGACCGGCGAGGTTTCACCGAAGCCCATCGTGGCCAGACGGTCCGGATCAACCCCAAGGTTTACAAGCTGGCTGCGGACCGAGCTGGCGCGCCGCTCCGACAGGCTCTGGTTGTGCTCTTCGCTGCCGGTCGCGTCGGTATGTCCCTGCACGATCACGGCGGTCTTCGGGTACTCGCTCAGCACCCCGGCCATGTCCTCCAGGGCCATCCGGCCGTCGGAGTCGACGGAGGACGAGTCCACCGCAAAGAGCACGTCGTTCTCAAAGTGGACCAGAAGCGTGTTGTCATCCACCCGCTCCACACTGGTTCCCGGGATGCGGGCCAGTTTCTCCTGCTGCGCGTCCATGTAGGCACCGACGCCCGCTCCGACCACGCCGCCGATGGCCGCTCCGGCCAGGATCTCGTCGGCTTCCCGCTTGCCCATCAGCACTGCTCCGACGGCACCGGCCGCCGCGCCCACTCCCGCGCCCTTCCACGTGCGGTCCCGCTTGGTCGTGTAAGGCTCCCGCTCCCGGCGCGGGGCCGGCGAGCCCGAGACACACCCACCCAGCACGGAGAGCAGCAAAAATGAGGCTATCCAGGTAGCAGCCTTCTTTCGGTTCCTCATGTCGTTCATGATTCAATCTCCTTTAAGCCGCCCCACTCGCTCCCAGCCAGCCTGGGCGGCACTCCGGTTTTTTTGTAGAGGCTTGCCGTGGAATGAAGTCCGCGGCGACTGCCTATCCACCCTATTACAAGGCTCGTGCCACAACCCTGAAACCGGGAAAACTGGCACCGTGATCTCTTTTGTTTTGTTTAGTTTGTCCCAGATGACCGGGAACTCCATTCCGATCTGCTCAGAAAGCAAACCGTCCTCTGGACAGGACGCCTCGAACAGGTAGATTCTTCGTGGTACGCTGCTCGCCGGGAGGTGACCGATGGGGGTGTTCGACTCGATTGCACGCTGGCCCGTGATCCAGCAGATCCTCCGCGGCGACCTGACCGCTCTGGGAGACACCGCGAAGTCATCCAGGAGCATGGACCTCCGGCCGCGGACCGAGACAGCCGACAAGGTCGTGCGCTCGATCTGCCCCTACTGCGCGGTCGGCTGCGGCCAACTCGTGTTCGTCCAGGATGGGCGTATCACCGACATCGAGGGCGACCCCGACTCCCCGATCTCCCAGGGCTGCCTCTGCCCCAAGGGGGCCGCCACCTTCCAGCTCGTCACCGGCTCCCACCGCGTCCAGAACGTCCTCTATCGCCGGCCCCATGGCACGGACTGGGAGACGATCCCGCTCGAGCAGGCCATGGAGATGGTGGCCCAGAGGGTGAAGCAGACGCGGGATGAGACCTGGCAGGAGCGCACGTCGGACGGCCCCGACGGGTCCGACGGAGACGTCGTGAACCGGACCATGGGCATCGCCCACCTCGGCGGCGCCACCCTCGACAACGAAGAGAACTACCTCATCAAGAAGCTGTTTTCCTCCCTGGGCATCGTCCAGATCGAGAATCAGGCCCGAATATGACACTCCTCCACGGTCCCCAGTCTGGGGACCTCCTTCGGTAGGGGCGGGGCGACGACGTTCCAGCAGGACCTCCAGAACGCGGACTGCATCCTGATCCAGGGGTCCAACATGGCGGAGTGCCACCCCGTGGGCTTCCGCTGGGTCATGGAGGCGAAGCAGAGGGGCGCGACCATCATCCACGTCGACCCGCGCTTCACCCGCACGAGCGCGGTGTCGGACCTCCACGTCCCGATACGCGCCGGCAGCGACATCGCGTTTCTCGGCGGGATCGTGCGCTACATCCTGGAGAACGAGCGCGACTTCCGGGAGTACGTGGTCGCCTACACCAACGCGCCGGCCATCGTCGGTGAAGACTTCCGCGACACCGAGGACCTGGACGGCCTGTTCAGCGGCTGGAACCCCGAGACGGGCAACTACGACCCGTCCTCCTGGCGCATGGAGGGGGCGGAGGTTCCTCCGTCGGCCGAGCAGCGGGAGACGTTCACGGGCGAGCCCTACTCCGAACGCGGCACCCGGGGAGGCTCAGAGCACTTCGACGAGACGCTCCAGCATCCGCGCTGCGTCTACCAGATCCTGAAGCGCCACTTCTCGCGCTACACCCCGGAGGTCGTCGAGGACGTGTGCGGCGTCCCCAGCCATCTTTTCCTCAAGGTGGCCGAAGCTCTCTGCGCCAACTCGGGCCGCGAGCGCACGACCGCGATCTGCTACGCGGTGGGATGGACCCAGCATTCGATCGGGGTGCAGTACATCCGGACGGCCGCGATCATCCAGCTCCTCCTGGGCAACATGGGACGGCCGGGCGGAGGCATCATGGCCCTGCGCGGCCACTCCTCCATCCAGGGGTCCACGGACATCCCGACCCTCTACAACATCCTTCCAGGCTACCTTTCGATGCCCAAGGCGCGGCAGGACCATGGCTTCGAGGACTATCTGCGCAACAACCAGGCAACCTCGGGCTGGTGGAGCGAGTTTCCGAAATACATCGTCTCCCTGCTGCGCGCCTGGTACGGGGATGCCGCCCGGGAGGACAACGGCTGGTGCTTCAACCACCTGCCGAAGATCAGCGGCGATCACTCCCACATGACCACGGTGGCCTCCATGGCGGACGGCGGCGTCAAGGGCTATTTCATCATGGGAGAGAACCCCACGGTGGGCTCGATGCACGGCGCCCTCCACCGCAAGGGCATGCGCGAGCTCGAATGGCTGGTGGTGAGGGACTTCGCGGTCACCGAGACGGCCGACTTCTGGCGCGATGCGCCGGAGATCGAGCGCGGCGAGGTGCGGACTGCGGACATCAAGACCGAGGTTTTCTTCTTCCCCTGCGCCGCCCACACGGAGAAAGACGGCACCTTCACCAACACCCAGCGTCTGCTCCAGTGGCATCACGCCGCGATCGAGCCCCCCGGGGACTGCCGCAGCGAGCTTCATTTCATGTACCACCTCGGCCGGCGCCTCCGCGAGATGTACTCCGGATCGTCAGATCCCAAGGACCGGCCGATCCTGGACGTGACCTGGGACTACCCCACCGTGGGCCGTCACGAGGAGCCGGACGCGGAGGCGGTCCTCGCCGAGATCAGCGGCTTCCGCTGGGCGGATCGTTCCCCGGTCAAGAACTTCGTTGAGCTTCAGGCCGACGGCTCCACGGCGTGCGGCTGCTGGATCTACTCCGGCTCCCGAGCGGACGGGATCAACCAGACGGCCCGCCGCAAGCCCGGGCAGGAGCAGTCCTGGGTCGCTCCCGAGTGGGGCTGGGCCTGGCCCATGAACCGCCGCATGCTCTACAACCGGGCCTCTGCCGATCCCGAGGGCAAGCCCTGGTCGGAGCGCAAGCAGTATCTCTGGTGGGACGAGGAGAAGGGGCGCTGGACCGGCTACGACGTCGCGGACTTCATCCTGGAACGGCCGCCCTCGTACCGTCCTCCGGAAGGGGCGCGGGGGATCGACGCGATCGCGGGCACCCATCCGTTCGTCATGCAGGCGGACGGCAGGGGCTGGCTCTACGCTCCGAACGGTCTCCTGGACGGCCCCTTGCCGACTCACTACGAGCCGCAGGAGTCGCCGTTCCACAACCCGCTCTACGGGCAGCAGTGCAACCCGGCTCGGCTGGAGTGGAAGCGGCGGGACAACCCCTACCACAAGCCCTGGAACGACGCCCGTTTTCCCCTCGTGCTCACCACCTACCGGCTGACCGAGCACCACACGGCCGGGGCCATGAGCCGCTGGCTGTCGTGGCTCTCCGAGCTGCAGCCGGAGATGTTCTGCGAGATCTCGCCGGAGCTGGCCGCCGAGCGCGGAATCATCAACGGCGGCTGGGCCACCATCAGCACGGCGCGGGGCGAGATCGAGGCCCGGGTGCTGGTCACGGAGCGCATGCCGGCGCTGCGGCTCCAGGGCCGGATCGTCCACCAGGTCGGCCTCCCCTACCATTGGGGATCGAAAGGGCTCGCCCGCGGGGACGCCGCCAACGAACTCATCGGCTTCGTGGCCGACCCCAACGTCTCGATCCAGGAGTCCAAGGCCCTGACCTGCGACATCGCGCCCGGCCGCCGCAGCCGGGGACGGCGGGTGGTCACCAGCGGATCGCTCGTGGCGGCGCCCCACGGCCTTCCGCAGGAACGGGACCTCCCCGAGGTAGGGTACAAGCCGCGGGGCGAGCACGGCGGCCCCACTTCACGCAGCCCCATGGAGGAGACCTGATGGCGGTCGGATTCTTCACCGACACCACGATCTGCATCGGTTGCAAGGCCTGCGAGGTGGCCTGCAAGGAGTGGAACCAGCTCCCGGACGACGGCCTTCTCTTCACCGGGATGTCCTACGACAACACCGCCGACCTGGGCGCCTCCACCTGGCGGCACGTCTCCTTCATCGAGCGGCCGGTGCCCCTCACCGGCCAGGAGACCGGGCTCGGCAACTTCTCCTGGCTGCTGATGTCGGACGTGTGCAAGCACTGCCAGCGGGCGGGCTGCCTGGAGGCGTGCCCCACGGGCGCGATCATCCGCACCGAGTTCGACTCGGTCTACGTCCAGCCGGACATCTGCAACGGCTGCGGCTACTGCGTGGTGAGCTGCCCGTTCGGAGTCATCGACCGGCGGGAGGACGACGGGCGGGCCTGGAAGTGCACCCTGTGCTACGACCGCCTCAAGGGCGACATGACCCCTGCCTGCGCCAAAGCCTGCCCGACGGACTCCATCCTGTTCGGCGATCTCGACGAGCTCAAGGTCAAGGCACGGGACCGGGTCGAGCGCCTGCATCGGCATGGGATCACGGAAGCCTACCTCTACGGCATGGACGAGGCCGCGCAACCCGGAACGGAGGGGCTCAACGCCTTTTTCCTCCTGGTCGACAAGCCCGAGGTCTACAACCTGCCTCCCGATCCGGTGGTACCCACCAAGACGGTCGGCGAAGCCTGGGGCGCCATGACCCTGGCGGTCCTGGGGATGGCAGCCGCCGCGTTCGGGGCCGTGCTCTCGGTCCGTGGAGGCCGTGGCTGATGTCCGCTGATGGCAAGGATGGCCGCCATATTGCCGACAACCTCGGGCTTCTCCTAGGCGAAGGGTCCGGCCAGCGGGTGGAGTCCAAGGAGGATGCCTGGCCTTCCCGGGCTTCGCTGTGGCAGGACCTTCCTACCCGCTCTTTCGAGGGCGAGGAGCCGACCTACTACGACCGCCCCATCCTCAAGGAGCCCGTCTGGATCTGGTCGATCCCGGTGTACTTCTACGTTGGAGGGACCGCGGGCGCGGCCGCGGTGCTGGGTGCGGCGGCCCAGGCGCTGGACGGAGAAGGTCTCCACGATCTCGTCCGGAAGTGCCGCTGGATCGCGGCCCTGGGCGGCGCGGTGAGCACGGTCCTGCTGATCTACGACCTGGGCCGGCCCGAGCGATTCCTGAACATGCTTCGGGTCTTTCGCCCGACCTCGCCCATGAGCGTCGGCTCGTGGGTGCTCGCCGCGGCGGCCTCCTGCACGATGCTCTCCGCCCTGCTGGCGGATCGTCGGGGACTCCTGGGAAAGATCGGGAACGCTGCCGGCTACAGCGCCGCCGTGTTCGGCATGCCTCTCTCCGGCTACACCGCGGTCCTCCTCGGGAACACGGTGGTGCCAGTCTGGCAGGCGACCCGCCGGACCCTGCCTCACCTCTTCATCGGCACCTCGGTTTCGGGAGTATCGGCCCTGTTCGGGCTGATGCCCCTGGAGGATCGGGAGCGCAAGATCGTCGAGCGCTTCGGGCTGGTCGGCAAGGTCGTGGATCTGGCGGCCATGGCGGTCATGGAAAGGCAGGCCGACGAGGTGGAGCCCGTGGGGCGTCCGCTGCGGGAAGGGGCGTCAGGCGCCCTCTGGAAGACGGCCAAGGTATTGACCGCGGCCAGCCTCGTCCTCTCGGTCCTCCCCGGGCGCTCCCGTGCCCGTCGGGCCGCCTCCGGCCTGCTGGGCACGGCCGGGGCGCTCACCCTGCGCTTCGCGGTCTTTCAGGCCGGGAAGGCCTCGGCTCGGAACCCCCGGGCCACCTTCGGCCAACAGCGCCGCCAGCAGCGACAAGACATCCCCCAAAGTTGATCTTCCCGGGGTGTCCCGGTTACCTTCGTAGCGCGCACTTCTAATGCATACCACCGTAGTTTGGTTGGCTTGATTCGGGGTTGATTTCTTATGAAGTTCGTCCACTAGCGGACAATCGGGTTCACCCGAGAGTTCGCATTTATGATGAAGGAGGGATGTTTCCATGTTGCACTCTATTTCTCGGGTTGTGGTAGTCTCTGTTGTTGCGCTTAGCCTGAACATTGCCGTGGTTCCCGCTGCGCATGCCAAGCCTCACGAATCTGCGGCGACGATGGTCAAGGGAGCGAGCAGGGCCTGGATGGAGGAAGCGATGAATCTGGTGAACCGGATCCTGGGCAAGGAGAACACCACTCCCCAGGGTCTTAAGAAGAAGACCGCCAACAGCGGACCGTGCATCGATCCGCTTGGCAATCCCAAGCCCTGCGTATAAGAGCAGGCACTATGGGCGGGGCGGCCTCTGGGGCGGCCCCGC
>JANOCF010000882.1:0-2610 GCA_031412055.1 Holophagales bacterium
CCGCCTTCTGGCTCGGCCGGATCAGCGGCCGGCCCATCCTGATCTTTTTCCTGCCGGTCGCCGGCTATCTTTTCTTCTTGTCCTTCTACTGGAGCTGGAACCCGCCGGAGATGAGCCAGACCGCGCGGTTCTGGTCGCAGATGCTCGATCCCTCGGGGTTCCGCTGGCTGCGCCACACCTACCTCACGGTGGACCGGGGCATCGAGTACTACAACACACGGCCGATCAGCTACGCGCCCGCCTATCTCCTGAGCCGTCTCGGCGTCTGCCTGGTGGGACTGCTGTTCGTCGACCTCTCCCGCCGCCACTTCGCCGGCCGCCTCAAAACCGTGAAGAAAACTGCGCGGAAGGCCTCCCTCTGGAGCCGCTGGCGCAAGCCGCGGGCGGAGGCCGCTGCCAAGGCTCCGACCACGTCGCCGCTCGGCGTTCTCGGCATGACTTCCCGCGCGCGGGGCCGGCTCTCCGGGACCCTGACCGTGGCGCGGTTCGAGCTGGCGGAGCTCTTCTCCCATCCGGCGCTGTACATCCTGATCCCGATCCTGCTTTCGCTGATCTCCCTGGCTTTCGTCAACCTGTTCTACGACGATTTCGGCTCGGTGAGCTATCTCACTCCCGGCACCGCGGCGGCCGGGACGCTGGGGCTTCTGACCAACTCTCTCCTGCTGCTGCTGCTCTTCTACACGGTCGAGTCGCTGCGCAGGGAGCCGGCCACCGGCGCGGCGGCGGTTGTCTACTCGACCCCGGTGCGGACCGCGTCCCTGCTCCTCGGCAAGGCGATCGCGAACGGCACGGTGGTGGTGGTCGCCTTGCTGGCCACGCTGGTCACGGCGGTGCTCGTGCTCCGCAACCAGGGCAGCGTCGTGGACATGGATCTCGTCCCGTTCGCGCTGATCTGGGGGCTGCTGCTGGCGCCTACCGTGATCGTCTGGGTCTCGTTCCTCCTGGCAGCCTACGCTGTGACCCGGAGCCAGTACGGCACCTACGCGGCCGGCTTCGCGGCCCTCGGCCTGACCGCGTGGTCGGTGCTGCGGGATGATCTGAACTGGGTTGGCAACTGGGCGCTCCTGGGCGACCCTGTCCTCTGGACGGACATGGGGCTGTTCCCCATCGACCGCGAGGCCCTGGTCCTCAACCGGCTGATGGTGCTCGGCCTCGCGGCGCTGTTCCTCTACCTCGCCTTCCGCCTGTTCTCGCGCCAGGATCGCGATGCGCTGCATCCGCTCTTTGGACGGCAGCCGGGTGAGCGGCGGCGGACGATGCTCACCGCGGGAGCTCTCGCGATCGTCCCCCTGGCTCTCGCCTTCGCCCTCTGGGGCGAGGTGAACCGGGGCTTCGAGAGCGGCGCGGTCCTCAGGCAGCGGGAGGACTACTGGCGCTTCAACCACACCACCTGGCTTGACGAGCCGGTGCCGTACATCACCAACGTCGACATGGACATCGACCTGGAGCCGGACACCCGGGGCTTCCGGGTGAGCGGCTTCTACGATCTGCGCAACGAGCATCCCCAGGCCATGCCCTGGTTCCCGGTGACGGTCGGCACGACCTGGAAGGGGCTCTCGTGGACCCTGGACGGCCGGCCCTTCAAGCCCGAGGACAGCCACGGCCTGCACGTGTTCCGGCTGCCGCGGCCGCTGGCGCCCGGGGGCACGATGCGGCTGGGCTTCCGATACCAGGGAGCCCTCCTTCCAGGCATTTCGCGGAGGGGCGGACAGATCGCGCCGGCCGAGTTCATCACCTCGGCCGGAGGCGTGGTCACGGGACGCAACTCCGAGTTCGTGCCCGTGGTGCGGTACGACCCCACGATCGGCGTGGCCGAGGAGCCGGAGCGCGCGCACCAGCCGAAGACCTTCCCTCCGGGCTGGCACCAGGGCATCACGCAGGCGGAGCTCGACCGGTCCGCCTTCACCCACCGGATCCGGGTGACGCTGCCCTCGGAGTTCATGCTGACCTCGACGGGCGCCCTGGCGAGCAACGACGTCAAGGACGGACGGCGCACGGTGGTCTGGGTCACCGATTATCCCGTCCGGGTGTTCAACATCGCGTTCGGACGCTGGGCGGAGCGGCGGGGCAAGAACGGCACGGTCATCTACTACCACCCCCAGCACACCTACAACCTGGACAGTCTCCAGGAGTCGCTCGACGGCGCGCGCCGGTACTTCTCGGAGTGGTTCCATCCCTACCCGTGGCGCGAGCTGCGGCTCAACGAGTTCCCCGGCCTGGTGCAGCTGGCCCGTGGCAACGCCACGAACATCTTCTTCTCCGAGAGCATCGGGTTCCTGGCGCGCCCGACGCCCGACGCCGACGCGGCCTTCCTGGTCGGCGCGCACGAGGCCGCCCACTCGTGGTGGGGGCACATCGTCCAGGACGGCGAGGGTCCGGGCGGGGTCGTGATGTCCGAGGGCACCGCCCACTTCGCGACCGCGATGCTCTTCGAGCAGCTCCGGGGACCGCGCTCGCGCATCGGCTTCTTCACCCGCAATGAGACCAGCTATGGCGAGTTCCGGCAGCCGAGCGACGAGAAGCCGCTCGCCGGGACCTACCGGCACCGGCCGGGGGATACGGCGGTCATCTACGACAAGGGCGGCTGGGTCTTCTGGATGCTCATGGAGT
>JANOCF010000883.1:0-2025 GCA_031412055.1 Holophagales bacterium
CAGCATGCGCTTCTCGATCTGCATGAGCGCGACCTGCTGGCGCAGCGGCACGCGCACGTTGAACACCCTGGCCTGCTTGGGCCAGCCGGGCGCGGTGGGGTCGGCGCTGGCGGGATCGAGGATGTGGTGCATGCGACACACGAAGGGTCGCTGCTCCCAGACGCGGCAGCGCAGCGTGGTCTTGTCGAGCAGCGGGCAGGCCTCGTGGCGGCGTGCGAAGTCCACGCGCCCCTGCTGGACCGCGACGCTGGTCATCCCGATCTTCTCCGGGTCCTTGCCGGTGTGCAGCGCCTGGATGTCCTTGAACTGCTGCTCACCGAGCCGGGCCAGCTCCTGGGCGACCGGCGCGAAGTCCCGCCACGGCCGGGCCTCGCGGTAGATCGCCATGCCCTCGACCCCGGTGACCCCGACCGGCTGCTCGTAACAGCCGTTGTGGCCCTCCGGCGTGCCCGCACGGGCCGCCTGCTGCAAGACCGGCATCTGCTTGACGACCACGGCGATGTACGCGTCGTACGCGGCCGTCAACACCCGCACCGCCGCGAAGAAGCCCTTGGGCAGCTTCTTCGTGGTGGCGACATCCGCCAGCCCCGGCAGCGCCGCGATCGTGTCGATGGCCGCCTGGATCGCGGCGACCTGCGGCTCGGCGACCTTCCTCACCGCACGCGGCACCCGGGTCATCTGATCCCGCGGCAGCCGGATCCGGCGGCCGAACATCGACTTCAAGACTTCCAGGACCATGTGCCGCCCTGTCTAGCAGAGCCGGCCCCCAGTTTCAGCCCCTCCCAGGAGATCCCGAGCTTCCACACTCCTCCCGGCGTTGCACCGCACGGCCCACACGGTTAGCGTTGCCGCCACCATGACCTCCCACCGCCGTTCCTCTCGCGTCTCGACCGCTCTGGCCCTGCTCGGCGCCTTCGGCCTCGCCACCGCCACCGCGTCCCTCGGCGGCTGCAAGAAGTCCGGCGACTCCGCCTCCCCGGACGGCGGCGGCGGATCCAGTGGCGGCGGACAAACCGCGGGCGGCGGCAACCTGCTGCGCTACAAGCCCGCCGCCACCAAGCTCAAGGAGAACCTCAACGTCTCCTTTAGCATCACCGGCGGCGGTCAGGCGGCCTCGATGAAGGCCGACATCACCGGCCTCCTCGACATCAGCCCGTCCGGCGCCGAGCGCCTGCGGGTCGGCTTTAGCGTGCTCGAGGTCCGCGCCCTCGAGCTCACCGGCGGCATGAAGCCCGAGGCCAAGGACGGCAAGCCGGCCCCCGACGCCAAGGCCAGCCTGCTCGCGGCCACCGGCGCCCGCATCGTCGACCTGCTCGGCGACACCGACAAGGACGCAACCAAGGCCCTGCCGGAGAACCAGAAGAAGCCCGAAGGCAAGGAGGACGAGGTCGACATGAGCTCGTTCGGCAGCTTCCTCGGCCTACCCCCGGAGATGCCCAAGGACGGCCTCGTCGAGGGCAAGCCGCTCAAGGTCTCGAAGGAGGAGAAGGAGAACTTCTTCGGCGGCATGGAGATCGACATGGAGACCGAGACCACCTACACCCTGGTCAAGATCGACAGCAGCAGCGGCAAGCGCATTGCCGACATCAAGGTCGAGTCCGAGTCGAGCGGCGCCAAGGAGCTGTCCCAGGGCGGCAAGAGCATGATGATCTCCGTCGACATCGCCTCCGAGGCGACGATCGTCTTCAACCTCGACGACCAGATCCCCGTCCGCGCCCACATCGAGTCGACCACCAACTTCAGCGCCGGCACCGAGGGCGGCGGCGAGAGCCGCATCGTCATGGACGCCACCTACGAGCCCGCGGACGCCGCTGCTGCCGCGCCCGCCGCCGCGCCCGCCTCCTGACCCGAAGGACATGTCCACCGGGACACCTCCGATCCGCGCCGTCGTCCTGCTCAGCGGCGGCCTCGACTCGACCACCGTGCTCGCCCTGGCGACCGCCGCCGGCCGACAGACTTACGCGCTCAGCTTTCGCTACGGGCAACGCCACGCGCTCGAGCTCGCCTGCGCCGCGCGTCAGGCCG
>JANOCF010000884.1:0-3918 GCA_031412055.1 Holophagales bacterium
CTCCAGCTCCTGGTTCGTGCGCAGCAGCTCCGTCCGGAGCGCGTGCGACTGCGTCAGATCCAGGAAGGTGATGCTGGCGCCCAGGATCGTCTCCTTGGACTCCATGAGCGGAGTCAACTGGACCTCGAACCGGCGCGGCTCCGAGGTGCCGCCGCCGGGCCACTCCACGTCCTTGATGTAGATTGGCGCGCCGGCTTCGTAGACCTCGTCGAGGCGCGTGCGCAGGTCCAGGGGGCGGTAGGACATCTCCAGGTCCTGCAACAGACGCCCGACGTCGGACTTGCCCAGGTTGAAAAGCCGGCGCGCCCGCTCGTTGACCATGACCAGGTAGCCGCGCCGGTCCACCGCGATCTGTGCCGTCGCACCGGCCTCCAGGGCAGCCTCCCGGACGCGCAGATGGCGGGCGCCGGACTCGCCGTCGCCCACCGCCGGCATCTGCACCATCGCCATCAGCCGTTCGCGGGAGCTGTTGGTGGCGGTCCGGGCGAAGATCCGGTATTTGAGCTCCACGGGCTTGAAGCCGTTGTTCTGGGAGAGCAGCGTCTCCGCCTTCCCCAGAAGCAGGTAGCCCGCCCCGCTGAGAGCGAAGTGGAAGCGGGCGAGCATCCTGTCCTGCGCCTCCGCGTTGAAGTACATCAGCGTATTGCGGCACACCAGCAGGTCCAGGCGCGAGATGGCCGGGTCCTGGATCAGGTCGTGCCGGCCGAAGATCAGGCAGCGGCGCAGCTCGCTGCGGAACGCCAGCCGGCCGCCGATCTTCTCGAAGTACTTCTCCAGCAGCTCAGGCGGGATCCCCTCGACCTGCTTGGGGTCATAGATCCCCTGCCGCGCCGTGGCCAGGGCGCTCCCGTCGGCGTCCGTGGCGTAGATCTTGACCTGCTGCCGGAAAGCCTCCTCCCCCAGGGCTTCCGCCATCAGCATGGCCAGCGTGTACGCCTCCTCTCCCGACGCGCAGCCCGCGCTCCACATGCGGATGGGCCTGTCCTCGGGCCTGTCTTCCAGGATGCGCGGCACAACGTGCTCGCCCATGTACTGCCAGACGTCCGGATCGCGGAAGAAGCCGGTGACGTTGATCAGGACGGTGTCGAAGAGGGGGGCGAACTCGTCCGGATGGACTTCCAGGTAGTCGCTGTACTGGGCGAATGAGGCGACCTCCACATCCCGCATGCGCCTCTGCACGCGCCGCATGAGGGTGGACACCTTGTAGGCTCCGAAATCGAAGCCGCGACTGGTCTTGAGGTGCTCAAGAAGCCTGGTGAACTCCGAGGTGTTCGATTCGGGGGTCATGCTTGCTCCGCATCTCCCCCCCGTGTACGACGGGAAAGGAGAGAGATAGTAACAAATGCACGCCGGTAACAGAAGTCGTCCAGGGAATAGTCCCGGCGCGCGCGGAACTCATGGATCTCGCCCCGCCGGCTCCCTTCGGGGTATATTCGCCACGAAATGACGACCGAGATCCCCGACAACACTCTCCGAAAACTACGCGAGCTGGCACAAAACCTCTGGTGGTCCTGGCAGCCGGACATCCGCGGCATCTTCCGCGAGCTGGACCCCGCCACCTGGCGCCTCGTCTACCACAACCCCGTCGCGCTTCTGCAGCGGGTTCCCGAGGCCGAGATGATCCGCAGGATCCAGGACCTGGAGATGCAGACCCACATCGACCAGGCCCACCGGCGCCTCCAGGAGTACCTGCTCGGCTCTGAGAGCTGGGGCACGACCCATGCCGGATCGATCCTGGCCCATCCGGTCGCCTACTTCTCCGCCGAGTTCGGCATCCACCAGTCGCTGCCGGTCTACTCCGGCGGCCTCGGCGTGCTGGCCGGCGACCATCTCAAGAGCATGAGCGACCTCGGCGTGCCGGTCGTCGGCGTCGGCCTTCTCTACCACCAGGGCTACGTGCACCAGCTCATCGACGAGAACGGCTGGCAGCAGGACCTCTACGAGCCGATCGGCTCGGCGGAGCTGCCGGCCGAGCCCATGCTCGGCAAGGACGGCGCGCCTATCCGCGTGGCGGTCGAGCTGCCCGGCCGGACGATCCAGCTCCGCCTCTGGCACGTGCTGGTGGGGCGCAGCCGCCTGATCCTCCTCGACGCCCGCGACGACGCCAACTCCCCCGAGGACCAGGAGCTCACCGCCCGTCTCTACGGCGGCGACCAGGAGACGCGCATCCAGCAGGAGATCCTGCTCGGCGTCGGCGGCTTCCGCGCCCTGGGCGCGGTGGGCGTCCATCCCTCGGTGCTCCACCTCAACGAGGGCCACTCCGCCTTCGCCCTGCTGGAGTGGGCGCGGCACAAGGTCGAGCGCGAGGGTTTCGGCGCCGAAGAGGCCATCCGCGAGGTGGCGGCGTCGAGCGTGTTCACCACCCACACGCCTGTGGAAGCCGGGCACGATCGATTCCCGCCCGATCTGGCCGGCCCGCACCTGGAGGCGCTGGCCGCCGGACTCGGCATGCCGCTCGGCGAGGTGCTCGCCCTGGGCTCGGAGCGGCCGGACGACCCCGCCGCGTCGTTCTGCCCCACGGTGCTCGCCCTGCGCCTGAGCCGCCGGGCCAACGGCGTGTCGGCCCTCCACGGCCGGGTCTCGCGCCGCATGTGGAACCATCTCTACCCCGGCCGGCCGGAGGAGGAGGTACCGATCGGCCACATCACCAACGGCGTGCACGTGCGCACCTGGATGGCCACGGACATGCACAGCCTGCTGGTCCACTACCTGGGACCGCGCTGGCTGGAGTCGATCACCGAGCCGTCTCTCTGGTCCAAGGTCGGGCTCATCCCCGACGCGGAGATCTGGGAGGTCCACCAGGTGCTCAAGGCGCGGCTGTTCACCTTCGTGCGCCGCCGGCTGGCCGAGCGCCGCGAGCGCCTGGCCTTGCCCCAGCCCCAGCGCGAGCCGCTGCTGCAGGACGCTCTGACCCTGGGCTTCGCCCGCCGTTTCGCCACGTACAAGCGGGCGGACATCCTCTTCCAGGACCTGGACCGCCTGGACCGGCTGATCAACGATCCGCAGCGTCCGGTGCAGATCGTCTTCGCCGGCAAGGCTCATCCGCGGGACACGGGGGGCAAGACGCTGGCCCAGCGCGTGGCCAACCTGGACCGCGACCCGCGCTTCTCCGGCCGCATCGTGTTTGTAGAAAACTACTCGATGCACGTGGGCCGGCAGCTCGTGCAAGGGGTGGACGTCTGGCTGAACAACCCGCGCCGGCCGCAGGAGGCGTCGGGCACGAGCGGCGAGAAGTGCATCCTCAACGGCGTCCTCAACTGCTCGATCCTGGACGGCTGGTGGGCCGAGGGCTACGACGGCAGCAACGGCTTCGCGATCGGCCACGGCGAGATCCACTCGAACGAGGCCCTCCACGACGAGCGCGACGCCCTGGCGCTGTTCGAGGTGCTGGAGAAGGAGCTGATCCCGCTCTACTACGACCGCGACGCCGAGGGTCTGCCGCGAGGCTGGATCCGGAGGATCAAGCAGGCGATCCGCACGCTGGCCTGGAGGTACAACGCGGACCGGATGGTGATGGATTACGTCGAGCAGTCCTACCTGCCGGCCGCGGGCGGGGAGACCTGCCGGATGCCGATGGCCTAAAGCCACGGGGCGTTTCGGATTCACGCTGGACGGTCGCTGCCATGGTCCTGAGGCGATTCTACAACGGCGGGGCGGGCGGCGCGGAGGCGCTTCACCGCCCGGGTACGAGCCATCTGGAGCATCCAGGAGAACGGGCTCGTGCCGTTCGGTGTAAAACGAGGCGCCTCGGCCCAGACCTCGCCGAAGACTTCCAGCAGTACCTCCTCCGCCGCGGGCTTGTCCAGGACCCGGCACAAGACGCCGAGAATTGCGGGCGCGCGCTCGTCGAACAATACGCCCAGGGACACCTCGTCTCGCAGGACGATTTGTCCCAGTAGGAACAGGTCACGTTGTAAG
>JANOCF010000885.1:0-7208 GCA_031412055.1 Holophagales bacterium
CGCCGCCGCGCCTGTCGGAAGCCGGCCCCATCCCGGCCGTCGCCACCAGCCACCAGCGTCGGCGAGGTGAACCCGGCGAGGCTCCGGCGCCAGAACGCCTGAGCCTCCGCCGCGTCCTGCCGTTGCAGCCAGGCGATGTAGTCGCGGTAGGGCTGCGGTTTCGGCAGGCCCGGCTCGCGACCGGCGGCGAATGCCGAGTAGGAGGTGAAGAGCTCCTTCAGCAGCAGGCCGAGCGACCAGCCGTCCACGAGCAGGTGATGCAGGCTCCACACGAGATGCCAGACATCCTCCCCCTCCGAACCGGCATCGAAGAGGGCCAGGCGCATCAGCGGCGGCTCGCCGAGGTCGAAGCCGCTCTCCCGGTCCTCGTCCAGGTAGGCGCGCAGCTGATCGTCCTGCTCCTCCTCGCCCAGGCCGCGCCAGGATTCGCGGCGGATGCCCAGGTCTACCTGGCGGTAAACCACCTGCACCGGCTTCTCCAGGTCCTCCCAGTAGAAGCCGGTGCGCAGGATGCCGTGTCGTTCGACCACGCTCCGCCAGGCGCGCTCGAAGGCGCCGAGGTTGAGCCGGCCGGTGAGCCGCAGCCCGAGCTGGATAACGTAGACGCCGGACCCCGGCGCGTACAGGCTGGCGAACAGCATCGCCTGCTGCATCGGAGACAGCTCGTAGACCCGTTCGACGTCGTTCTGTCTCACGCCTTCGCGACCTCCTCCAGACAGCCGTCCAGGAGGCTCAGGATTCTCTTCCCCTGGTGGGCACAGGCCAGCGAGTGGGTCACCATCACGATCGTGCTCCCCTGGCCGTTGAGCTCGCGCAGCATGGCCATCACCTCGTCCCCCTGTGCCGAGTCAAGATTTCCGGTCGGCTCGTCCGCCAGGATCAGCGGTGGCCGCGCGGCCATGGCACGGCAGAGGGCGACCCTCTGCTGCTGTCCCCCCGAGAGCTGCGAAGGGAAGTGGTCGCGGCGTTGGAGGATGTCAACCTGCTCCAGCAGCTCCTCGGTCCGCTTCCGCCGCTCGCCGGCGGGCACGCGGCCGTAGAGGAGCGGCAGCTCGACGTTCTCGAAGACCGTCAGCTCCTCGACCAGATTGAAGCTCTGGAAGACGAAGCCCATGCGCCGGCCGCGGAGGTCGGTGCGCTGGCGCTCGGAAAGCCGGCGGGTCGGCCGGTCCTCGAAAAAGTACTCGCCCGAGGTCGGCGGGTCGAGAAGACCGAGGATGTTGAGCAGCGTCGACTTGCCGGAGCCGGAAGGCCCCATGATCGAGACGAAGTCCCCCGCCCCGATCTCCAGGTCCACCCCGGCGAGAGCGGTGGTCTCGGCCGACTCCGCGGGGGCATAGATTTTCCTGAGGTTCTCGATGCGGATCATCGGATCTCTTTCTTATTCATAGCGCAGCGCCTCGGCGGGATCGATGAGGGCTGCCCGCAGCGCCTGGAGGCTCACGGTCAGACCGGCAATCGCCAGCGCAATCAGGCCGCCAAGGAGAAAGTTGTCGAGGTGGATGTCGGTCCGGTAGGGGAAGCCCTGAAGCCAGTCCTTCATCAGAAGGTAGGCCACCGGCCAGGCGATCAGGTTGGCGGCCACCACGAGCAGCGTGAGCTCCCGCGACAGCAGGAGCACCACCTCGCCGACCGAGCTGCCGAGCACCTTGCGGATGCCGATCTCGCGGGTGCGGCGCTCGGCGGTAAACGAGGCGAGGCCGAGCAGACCGAGGCATGCGACGAACACCGCCACCAGCGCAAAGAAGCCGATCAATTGCGCCAGCCGCTGCTCGGCGCGGTAATAGCGGTCGAACTCGTCGTCGAGGAAGAAGTACTCGAACGGCTTGGTCGGCAGAATCCGGCGCCAGGAGGCCTCCAGGGCGCGCAGGGTCTCCGCCCGCCCCTCCGGCTCCACCCGGATGTACATGTAGTGGAAGGCGAGCGGCCGGATGTGCAGGATCATCGGCTCGACCGCGTGCTGCAGGGGCCGGTGATGGAAGTCGCGCATGATGCCCACGACCTGCCCCTTCTTCCACCCCGCCCATTCCACCTTTCGGCCCAGGGCCTGCTCGGGCGAGGAGAAGCCCCAGTGGCGGACCGTGGCCTCGTTGACCAGGAAGGTGGCGCCGTCGTCCTTGTCCTCTCCCGGTGCCAGATTCCGGCCGGCCACCAGGGGAACGTCGAAGATCTCGACAAAGTCGTCGTCGACGATCAGCGTGCCGAAGTCCTCCAACCCCTCGACGCCGTCCACCCACATGCCCATCTGCGGCAGCTCCCGCCCCACGATCAGCGAGGAAAAGCTGGTGCCGAGCACGTTGGGGACGCGCCCGATCTCGTCCTTCATGCCGCGATAGCTGTCGCGCAGATGGACATCCCGCAGCGGCATGACAACCACGTTCTCGAGGTCGAATCCGAGCTCACGCGAGCGCATGTAGCGTAGCTGGTCGTAGGCCACCCCGGCGCCGATCAGGAGTGCCACCGAGACGGCGAACTGGAAGACGATGAGGGCCTTACGGAAGGTACCGCTCCCGACCCCGCCGACCAGCGAGCTCTTGAGCACCTGCGCCGGCCGGAAGCCCGACAGAAAGAAGGCCGGGTAGCTGCCGGCGATCACCCCGACGAGCAGCGTCAGGCCGAGCAGGGCGAGCCAGGCGGTGGGGTCGAGGTCCATGGCGATCTCGCTCCCCGAAAAGGCGCGGAAGACCGGCAGTGTGAGGCGCACCAGGACCAGCGCCAGGATCATGGACAGGGTGCAGAGCAGGAGCGACTCGCCGAGAAACTGGGTGACGAGCTGCGAGCGATGAGCCCCTACCACCTTGCGGACCCCTACCTCGCGGGCCCGCCCTGCAAAGCGAGCCGTGGCCAGGTTCATGAAGTTGACGCAGGCGACCAGCAGGGTCAGTGCCGCGATGGCCGCGAAGATGCGGATGTAGGAGATGTCGCCGTTGACCTTCATCTCGTAGGCGAGGTTCGAGCGCAGGTGGATGTCGGTCATCGGCTGCAGATGAAGGCGCGCGATGGGGTGCGGGTCGAGCTTCGGCAGCTTAGGGAAGTGCTTCGCGATGAACGCCGGGAGCTTCGCCTCCACCTGCACGGGCGTTGCGCCCTCGGCCAGCTTGACGTAGGTATAGGCGTCGGCCAGCCACCAGACGTTGAGGGCCACCCGCTGGTCCTTGACGTGCTCCAGACTGGAGACGGAGGCCAGGATGTCATAGCGGAAATGGGAGTTTTCCGGTAGGTCCTCGACGACGCCGGTCACCCGGTAGTCTTCGTCGGAGTAGCCGCTGTCGATGCGCAGCACCTTGCCCAACGGGTTCTCATCGCCGAAGTACTTGCGCGCCGTCGACGCGGTGAGCACGACGGTGTTGGGCTGGAGGAGCGCGGTGTCCGCGTCGCCTGCCACCATCGGGCGGTGGAAGACCTGGAAGAATGTGGAGTCCACCCAGTAGAACCAATCGTAGAACTGCCGCTGGTTCTGATAGTTGACCGCGACGCGGCCGGGGAGCCCCCCCTCGAAGTAGGGCATCATCCGGGTCGATGCTTCGATCTCCGGCATCTCGGCCTTCAGGGTGGGGCCGAGCTTGGGCGGGCTGGTCGACCAGTAGTCGATCTCCTGGCCCGGGATCTCGAACTCCTCGGTGACACGGTAGATGCGCTCCGCGTCGGGGTAGAACCGGTCATAGCTCAGCTCGTGGCGCAGAAACAGGAGGATCAGGAGACAGCAGGCCATCCCCAGGGTCAAACCCAGGAGGTTGATCAGGGAGTGGCCCTTGTGCTTGAGCAGGTGCCGACCGGCGATCTTCAGGTAGTGTCCCAGCATGGTTCCCTCTTCAGCGGATTCGACCGGGGGTTCGGCCGGAATTGGCAGCGTTTCGCCGGCCGCCGATGCGCGACATCAACTTGTCCATGTCTCTCTGGCTGATCCTCGCCTCCAGGACCTCCTCGTCGGTCTCCTCCGCTTCCGTCTCCGGCTCGGCTCCTGCTTCGGGCTTGGCCATCCTGGCGATCCCGGCGGCGCCTGCCACCTCGCCCAGGGTCTGCAGCCGGAACAGGTCCCGGGCGGTCAGCTCGAGTCCGGCCTCGCGAGCGCGGAAGACGAGCTGGACGGCGAGGATCGAGTCGCCGCCAAGCTCGAAGAAGTTGTCGCGCAGACCCACCCGAGGGACTCCCAGGACCTGCTCCCAGGCCCGCGCCAGCACGGTCTCCGCCGGTGTTCGCGGCGCCTCGTACACTCCGCGCGCTTCGCTGTCCCGCGCCGGCGCCGGCAGGGCCTTGCGGTCGACCTTGCCGTTGGCTGAGAGGGGCAGCGCGGGCAGCGTCACGAAGACGGCGGGCACCATGTAGGGCGGGAGCTTCTCGCCCAGAAAGGCGCGCAGCTCGGCCGTTTCCGGGGGCGCCGCGTGGGGCACGACGTAGCCGACCAGCATGAGGTCCCCGGGGCCGTCCCGCCGGGCCGCAGCCACGGCCTCGCGCACTGCGGGGTGGCTCGCGAGCGCCGCCTCGATCTCCCCTAGCTCAATGCGGAAGCCGCGCACCTTCACCTGATGGTCGATCCGTCCCAGAAACTCGAGCGAGCCGTCGGAGAGCCGGCGCGCCAGGTCGCTGGTGCGGTAGAGGCGCGAGCCCGGCGCGCCGAACGGATCGGGGATGAAGCGCTCAGCGGTGAGGTCCGGACGGCCATGATAGCCGCGGGCGAGGCCGTCGCCGCCGATCGCCAACTCGCCCGCCATACCTACCGCCGCGAGCTCGTCGTGGAGCGCCAGCAGGTGGAGGGTTGTATTCCGCAGCGGCACGCCGATCGGCACCGGCCGGTTCCGCCGCTCGCCGGACCCGACCCGCAGCAGGGCCGACCAGACCGTCGTCTCCGTGGGCCCGTAGACGTTCCACAGCTCGCCGACCCGGGGCAGCAGCCGGTCCGCCAGGGCGCGGGGAAGCGCTTCGCCGCCGCAGAGCGCGCGGAGCCCTGATAGCCCCTGCCAGCCGTCTTCGACCAGCAGGGTCCAGGTGGCTGGCGTCGCCTGCATGCAGACGGTGCCCGGTGCGCCCGGGAGATGGGTGCTCGCGCGCTCGATCGCCGCCGCCAGCAAGCCGGCGTCCGCCGCCTCGTCGCGGCTCACCAGCTCCACCCGCGCGCCGACCGTGAGCGGGAGCAGCAGCTCGGTCACCGCGATGTCGAAGGAGAGGGTGGTCACTGCCACCATCGCGTCGCCAGCACGGAGGCCCGGCCGCGCGGCCAGGGCCGCAAGGTAGTTGACGACGCCGCGGTGGCGGACCTGGACTCCTTTGGGCCGGCCGGTCGAGCCCGAGGTGTAGATCACGTAGGCCAGGTTCTCCGGGTGCGCAGGCCGGAGCGGCTCGCTGCTCTCTTCCTCCTGGTCTTCGTCGAGAAGGAGCACCACGGCTTGATGAGGAGGAAGCGCCCCGAGGAGCGCTCGCTCGGTGAGGAGGACCCGCGCCCCGGAGTCGTCGAGGATGATGCCCAGCCGCTCCCGCGGATGGGTGGGGTCGAGCGGCACGTAGGCGCCGCCCGCCTTGAGCACGGCGAGCAGGGCGCCGAGCAGCGCGGGCGTGCGCTCGGCGCAGAGGCCCACCAGAACCTCCGGCCCCACCCCGAGGCCAGCCAGCCGCCGGGCGAGCCGGCTGGCGCCCGCTTCGAGCTCGGCGTACGTCAAAGTGAGACCCCCCCCAGAGACCGCCACGGCCTCCGGCGTTCTCGCGGCCTGGGCGGCCACCCTTTCGTGCACGCAGGAGTGCGCCGGATAGCCCGCCGCGGTGTCGTTGGCCTCCAGCAGCACCTGGTGGCGCTCCGCTTCGGGCATCCACGGCAGGTCGCGGAGAGCCCGGTCCGGAGCCGCGACCGCACCCTGGAGCAGCCGCTCGTAGTGGCCGAGGAGACGCTCGGCCGTGGTGGCGTCGAAGAGATCGGCATCGTACTCGACGAAGCCGGAGAGTCCGCCGGGCGTCTCCACGAGGTTGAGCGTGAGGTCGAACTTCGCCGTGCCGCCGTCGACCGGGAGCTGGCGCAGGGTGAGCCCAGGCAGCTCCAGGGTTCCCATGGGGGCGTTCTGCAGGATGAACAGGACCTGGAAGACCGGCGGGCGTCGCAGGTCCCGATCGGGCGCCACCTCGTCCACCAGCCGTTCGAACGGCAGGTCCTGGTGGGTGAAGGCGTCGAGAGCCACCTCCCGCGCGCGGCCCAGCAGCTCAGCGAAGGTCGGGGCGCCCGCCAGGTCCAGCCGCAGCACCAGCGTGTTGATGAAGAACCCGATCAGATCCTCGATCTCCTGCCGGTTCCGCCCCGCGACGGGCGTGCCCACCAGGACGTCCTCCTGGCCGGAGTGGCGCCCCAGGAGGGCCGCCCAGGCCGCCACGAGGGCCATGAAGGAGGTGGCTCCCCGTTGCCGGCTGAGCGCGGCGATCGCCTCCGACAGATCCGCGGACAGCGCCACGGGGCGGGTGCCGCCGCGGTGGGTCGGCAGCGCAGGCCGTGGGCGGTCGGTGGGCAGCTCCAGCACCGCCGGTGCCCCGGCGAGCTGGCGCTTCCAGTGCGCGAGCTGCCGCTCCAGGACGGCTCCCCGCAGCCACTCGCGCTGCCAGACGGCAAAGTCCGCGTACTGCACGGGCAGCTCCGGGAGCGGCGAGGGACGGCCCTGCGCGAGCGCCAAGACCAGGGCTCCGAGATCGCGCAGCAGCACGCCCCAGGACCAGCCGTCCGAGACGATGTGGTGGAGCGTCATCAGGAGAAGGTGGTCGCCGTCGCCCAGGCGCAGCAGCGTCAGGCGCAGCAGCGGTCCACGCTGGAGGTCGAACGGCCGCCGGGCCTCCGCCGCGGCGAGCTCGCCGGCCCGCGCTTCCCGCTCCGGCAGCCCTGAGAGGTCGACCATCGGCAGCTCCGGCCGCCAAGACGGCATCACAACCTGCACCGGCCTCCCCTCGCGGGCGGGGAACGTGGTGCGCAGCGACTCGTGTCGGCGCACCAGCTCGGCAAAGACGCTCTCCAGGAGAGCCGGCCGAAGTTCGCCGGTGAGGCGCACGGCGGACGGCAGGTTGTAGGTCGCGCTGCCGGGCTCGAGCTGGTCGATCAGCCAGAGCCGCTGCTGGGCGAAGGAGAGCGGCAGGTCTCCCTCCCGTGCCTCCCGCGGCAGGGGGACGAGGGGCGGCCCTGCCTCGGCGCCTTCCTCCCCGTCCTCCCGTATCGCGCGCACCGCCCTGGCCAGCCGGGCGAT
>JANOCF010000886.1:0-2540 GCA_031412055.1 Holophagales bacterium
CCGTCCGCAGGATTTCGTGACGCTCGACAATCCGCGCCAGAGCAAGCTCCAGAGCGGCCCGGTCCAGCTCTCCACGGAGCCGCACCAGGTACGGCATGTGGTACACGGACGGATTTGGGATCAGGCGATCCAGGAACCAGAGCCGCTCCTGCGCAAACGAGAGCGGCAAAGGAGCTTCCTTCGGAACCCGCCGAATCGGCGGCAGCGAAGACGTCTCCTCCGATTCGATCCGCAAGGCGAGCGCCGCCACCGTGGGCGTCTCGAAGAGTGCTCCCAGCGGCAGGTCGACGCCGAAGATCTCGCGGACACGCGAGAGGATGCGCGACGCCAGCAGCGAGTGCCCGCCGGACGCCATGAAGTCGTCCATGACCCCAACCGGCTCCACGCCGAGCGCCTCGGCCCAGACCTCGGCCAACACGGTCTCCACGGAAGTCCGCGGCGCTACCCTCTCCTTTTTCTCCCCTCCGGAAGGCGCGATCCGCCCGAGGGCTCCGCGATCGATCTTGCCGTTGGGGTTGAGCGGCATCTCGTCCAGGAAGACGAAGGCCGAGGGCAGCATCGGGTCCGGGATCTTCGCGCGCAGGAAATCCAGGATTCCACTGGAGCTGACGGACGGCTGCGAGGCCACGACGTAGGCCACCAGGCGCTTCTGTCCGGGCACGTCCTCGCGCACGAGTACCGCCACGTCGCGCAGCCCCGGGCAAGAGGACAGCGCGGCCTCGACCTCCCCGATCTCGATCCGGTAGCCCCGGATCTTCACCTGATGATCGATCCGCCCGATGTACCTGAGGTCACCCCCGGGCAGCCAACGGACGAGATCGCCCGTCCGGTACATGCGTCCGCCCGGCTCCGCCGAAAATGGATCGGGCACGAAACGCTCGGACGTGAGCTCCGGCCGGTTGAGGTAGCCGCGAGCCAGGCCAAGCCCAGCGAGGAACAGCTCGCCGACGTCCTCCCCCGATACGCGATCGAGGGCGTTGTCCAGAACGTAAGCCTGCGTGCCCGGCAGAGGCCGGCCGATGGTGGGCTCGCCGTCGCCCGGAAGAACTGCCGTGCCTGTCGAGTAGGTGGTGTCTTCCGACGGGCCGTAGAGATTCCACAATCGTTCGACCGTACCCAGTTCGTGAATGCGCTTCGCGAGCGCCCCTCGCAGCGGCTCGCCCGCCAGGTTGACCGTCTTGACCGAGGGAGGCACCGCGCCCATCCGCAGCAGCTCCGCGATGGCCGAGGGCACGGTATTGAGCAGGGTCACCTCGCCGGCAGCCGGAGTCCTGGCCAGGGCCAGCGCGTTCTCACCCAGCACGACCCGGCCGCCCCAGGAAAGGGGCACGAACAGCTCGAACACCGAGAGATCGAAGTTGATCGAAGTCGCGGCGAAGACGCAGGCCAGCTCCTCCGGCGAGTAGACCTCCCGTGCCCAATGGATCAACTCCACCGCGCTCCGGTGCTCGATGGCTACCGCCTTGGGACGCCCGGTCGATCCCGAGGTGAAGATCAGGTAGGCGAGATTGCCTGCAACGGCGCACTCTCCAACAGCATCTCGCTCGATGTGCTCGGTGTCTTCGACGTTCCCTTCCAGACAGAGCACCTGGACTCCGGGAGGCGGGTCGGGAAGCCTGGGGAGCAGCCAGTCGCGGGTCAGCAGGACGGGCGAGGCCAGTCCGGCGTAGGCGTCCTCCATCATCAACGCGAGGCGCTCCCGCGGATAGGAGGGGTCGAGCGGCGCGTAGGCTCCCCCGGCCTTGAGGATCGCGAGCAAAGCCACGACCATGCCCGGCGAGCGGTCCAGCGAGACTCCGACCCGCTGCTCGGGTCCGACGCCAAGCAAGCGCAAGCGCCGGGCGAGACGGTCGGCCCGCCGGTTCAGCTCGCCATAGGTCAGCTCGATGCGTGGTCCCCCGGGCTCGGGATCGAAGACCAGCGCGATCCGCTCGGGCTCCCGGCAGGCCAGAGACTCGAAAAGCGAGTGAAGGGTCATGCCGGCCTCCTGCGGGCCTTCATCATCTTCTCGAGAAGCGCCCGCTTCTGATCGGAAAGGCCGGAGCGCTTCTCCGCCAGCTCGTCCTCGCGCCCGGCGATGCGAGCGTGCAGGACCTCCTCCATCAGTTCCTGAGCGTCGGCGGCCGGATCGAACAGGAGCTGGAGACGCTCCGGTTCGGTCAACCGGGGCAGGTCGCGGAGGGTCCGGTCGGGATTCTGGACCGCCGCCTCCAGAATGCCCCGGAAGTGCGCCGCCCAACGGTCCACCGTCGAGGCATCGAACAGGTCGACGCTGTACTGAAACCCGCCGAGAATCTCGCCGCGGAACTCCCCGACACCGAGCGTGAGGTCGAAGAGGGAGATCTCCGACTCCCCCTCGACCAGCGACAGCTCAAGCCCGTGAAGCTCCGGCTGCCGGTCAGGAGCGTTCTGCAGAGAGAACAGGACCTGGAACAGGGGGTTGTAGCTCAGGCTCCGCTCCAGGTTGAGATCCTCGATCAGTTTTTCGAGCGGCAGATCCTGGTGGACGTACGCGTCCAGGGTCCGCGCCCGCACCTGTC
>JANOCF010000887.1:0-3301 GCA_031412055.1 Holophagales bacterium
CCGGGAGAGGGGGGACGTAGTTGGAGCGACATTCCTACGATCCTGCCTCTCCATCCCAGTCAGGTCTCCCCTCTCCCGGCGGGGGCCGGCCGCAAGGCCGGGGTGGGAGATGGGAGAGGGGGACAGGGGGTGAGGATTCCCTGCGAACCCCCCTCCCCTTCCCTCGCCGTGTTGAGAGACCGGAGACCTAGAGACTCTCCGGGTTCCAGCTCACGGTCATGCCGGGGATGTCCGGAATCCCGTCGTTGTTGGAGTCCACCTCGCCCTTGGCCGTGGCGTTGCCCGGCAGGTAGTTGAGGTCGAGGACGCCGTCGCCGTCCCAGTCCACCACCTTGCCCTTGAAGCGGCCGTTGAGGAAGGTGTTGGTCTTGGGGCCGACGATGGGGTGGTGCAGGGTCGAGAGCACCGAGTTGCCGGGGAAGAGGAACTCGCCGCCGTTGCGCGCGATGCGGTCGAGGTTGACGTAGGCCCAGCCCTGGAAGAGGCCGCGCACGTACTCGATCGCCTTCTGGCCCTTGACCTCCATGTGCTCGTTGAGGAACCACTGCCCCTCGCGGGCGAAGGGCACGGTGACGCGCTCGACCACGCCCTCGGAGGCGTCGTTCGCCTTGCCCGAGAGGAAGAAGGGGCGCTCGGTCTGGGTCTCGAAGTAGAAGTTGCCCTGGTTCGGCTGCATCTGCTCGGTGAAGCCGCGGAAGAGGAAGGCCTCGTAGTGCTCGGAGCCGTCGTCGTGCAGGCCCTGCAGGGTCTTCGAGATGACGATCTCCTTGGCGCGGGTCTCGATGATCGGGCAGGCCTTGGCCTGGCCGTAGATGCGGGCGAGCATCTGGGGCGAGAGCAGGATGTGCCCCCACATGTCCGTCCCCTCGCCCAGCTTGATGTACAGGTTGCAGGTGATGTGGAGGTAGATGGTCTGGTCGAAGGTGCGGCCGCTGTAGTGGCGGTACTCGCGCGCCCGGCGGAAGTCCTTGTCCGTCCACCCCATCTCCCAGGCGAAGACGCGCGCCCACTCCTGCACGCGGTGGTCGGGGTCGTTCATCAGGGCCCGGCCGATCTCGCGGCACTCCGCGCTCTCCAGCCACTCGAGCGCCCAGAGGAGGTTGATCCGCAGGTCGGTGTCGGTGTCTTCGAACAGGGCTGCCTTGAGCGTGGGCAGGGCCGCCTCGCGCCGCCGCGACAGGAGCTGGTAGAGGGCATGCTCGCGCAGCGCCGGCTCCGCCAGGGTGCGGCCGTCCCGGATGAGCTGCTCGTCGCTGCGGCTCTCCAGGGTGAGGGCCGCGTGCTGGATGCTCTCGCTGAACCGGGTCGTCGGGTCACCGTAGCGGATTCCGGTGCCGAAGTGTTTGGCCGACGTCTCTTGGGTGGCGATTCCGACTGGGCTTCTCATCTTCCCACTCCTTTCGTTGGGCTCCAGAAATCCCGCAAGGGGTCTTTGGATACGGTGGATACGGTGAATCTCAAACGCCCCCTCCCCGCTCGGGCGTCCACTCGATCTCGAGCAGCCCCTCCTCTCCGGCGGCGAGGAAGACCAGCCGGCCGTAAGGGGTGCCCGGCACGGGGTCGCGGCGCAGCAGGGCCACGGCGCCCGCCTCGGCGCGGGAGTCCGGGCTCTCGTGCGAGGCGAGGACGTCGCCGGTGCCGGCGTCCAGGAGGACCCACAGGACGTCGGGCCGGAAGCGGCGGGCGACCGGCGGTCCGGTGTGGGCGGCGCGGAACATGAACCGGCGCACCGAGCTCTCGAAGTCCGCCTGCACCGGGTCGCTGCCGGCGAGGAGGAGCGTCCTCCCGTCCGGACCGGCGGCCGCGGGCAGCGCGGCGATGGCTCCGAGACCCTTGAGCGTGGGGGTACGCCGGGTGAAGCGCCCGGTCTCCGGATCGATCTCGACGAGCTCGCCCAGGTCCTGGGCGTGGAAGAGCAGCGCGCCGCCGGGGGTCCGGGTTGCACCGCGGAAGGCGACGAAGGGGAAACGGTAGACGGTCTCGGAATCGTGCTCGATCTGGTCGAGACCGGGCAGCAGGACCTCGCCGAGGATGGTGCCGAACTCCGGACCGGGCCGGACGTCGACACGGTAGAGCTTCGACTCGTGGTGCACGGCCTGGTAGAGGATCCCGTCGCGGTAGACCGGCGACGGCAGCTCGCCCTGGAACGGCATCACCTTCTGGCGCAGGACTCGCCCCTCGGCCGGCTCCATCTCATAGAGGATGCTCGGCCCCTTGATGTTGGCCGGCGGACCGTAGGAGATCAGGAACAGCCGCTTCGAGTCGGGATCGAAGGTCATCCCGCCCTTGAAGCCGGTGAGGGTGTGGATTACCCGTACTACCCGGAAGCCGGCGGCTTCTTCAACTGCGGCGGGTGCGGCAGGCGCGTGGTGCTCGTGCTGGGCCAGGCCCGGAGCCGTGAGAAGAAGACCGGCGAGAAGCAGGGACTTCATGGCAGGGGTCTCCTCGGGGGGTGGGAGGCGATCATGCGGCTGGCGTCGCGCGCCACGGGCGGCAGGGGGCCGGTCAGGGTGAGCAGGAATTCCACCAGGTCCTCCTTGTCGCGCTCGGAGAGTGTGAGCGGCCGCAGCTCGGGATCGAGGTGCAGGTTGGAGATGCCGCCGCGGGCGTAGAGCTCGACGACATCGCGCAGGGTGGCGAGGCTGCCGTCATGCATGTAGGGCGCGGTCTGGGCGATGTTGCGCAGGGACGGTGTCAGGTACTCGCCGCGGAAGCGGTTGTCCCGCGCCACGTTGCCCTCGATGCCGTCGCCGCCGTAGCCCAGGTAGACGAAGCGTTCGTGGAAGCCGACGCCGGTGTTGTGGAACGCGAGGTCCGAGAACAGGGCGGCGCGCTCGCCCAGGGTGTGGCAGGAGGCGCAGCGGCCCGCGCCCGCGAACACCCGGAAGCCCCGCTTCGCTCGCTCGGAGACCGCCGGCGCCTCGCCGCCGTAGTACCAGCGGTCGAAAGGGGAGTCGCCGGAGACCAGGGTGCGCTCGAAGCTGGCGAGCACGGCTGCCAGGTCGCTCCAGCGCAGCTCATCGCGGCCGGTGACCCGCCGGAAGCCGCGCCGGTATTCGGGGTCGCGGCGGACGCGCTCGAGCGCCTCGCCCGCGTCGCTCGCCATCTCGAACCAGCCCTGGACGGCGTGGAGAACCTGCTCGTCGAGCGTGCGCGCCCGCCCCTCCCAGAACAGGAAGGGCCGGTACGCCACGTTGAGCAACGACGGCGTGTTGCGCTGCCCGGCTCGGTCGGCGATGCCGCGCGAGACCTTGCGGCCGTCGGCGAAGCCCAGCTCGGGCCGGTGGCAGCTCGCGCAGCT
>JANOCF010000888.1:0-1629 GCA_031412055.1 Holophagales bacterium
CCGGACACCAGCAGCGTCGCCTCCGCGAGGCCATAGCAGGGGAAGAAGGAGGACTTCCGGAACCCGGAGCCGGCGAACGCCCGGGCGAAGGTATCGAGGACCTCGGCTCGCACCGGCTCCGCGCCGTTGAACGCCACCTGCCAGCGGCTCAGATCGATCTCCGCCATATCCTCGGGAGAGATCTTCCGGGCGCACAGCTCATAAGCGAAGTTGGGGCCGCCGCTCACGGTGGCCCCGTAGTGGGAGATCGCCTGGAGCCAGCGCAGCGGGCGCTGGAGGAAGTGGAGGGGAGACAGCAGGACGCAGTGCGTCCCGAGCCAGAGCGGGTGCAGCAGCCCGCCGATCAGCCCCATGTCGTGGTAGAGCGGCAGCCAGCTCACCACGGTCGAGCCCTCGTCCGTGCGGAAGGCTTCCTGGATCATCGCCTGGTTCGCCACCAGGTTCCCATGGGAGACCATCACGCCCTTGGGAGTGCTGGTCGAGCCGGAGGTGTACTGAAGGAAGGCCACGCTATCGGCGGCCGGGCTGTGATCGCGCCATCCATCGGCCTCGGAATCGGAGATCCCGTCCACGTCGAAGCAGGGCACTCCCACCCGCAGCCGCTCCACCGCCGGGAGGAGCGCGGCCGTGGTGAGCACGGCGCCGGGCGCGCAGTCCGCCAGGATCGCCTGCAGGCGCGGCACGCCCCGGCTCCCTGCCGGAGGATAGGCGGGCACCGCCACGGCTCCGGCGTACAGGGTGCCGAGGAACGCCGCCGCGTACTCCAGGCCGGGCGGGAAGAGCAGCAGCACCCGCCCGCCTTCCAGGCCGGTCGCCTGCAGCCGGGCCGCAATCGCGCGGGCGCGCAGGTCGAGCTCGCCGTAGGTCAGAGGCTGCTCGCCGCCGCCACCATCCGCCAGGAAGGTATAGGCCTTCCGGCCGGGGTCCGCCGCGGCACGCGTACGCAGCACCTCTATGAAGCTTGAAATTCGTCGGTTCACGGGTATCTTGGTTTTACTTTCCGGCCGTTTAAGAGCCACGCACCGTACATCAAAAGAGAGTGCTTGTCCAAGCGATATGCGCTCCGGTAAGATTCGCTTCCCATTTCTTCAACGATAGAACTTTAAAAAACAATGGATCGTCAGATCAGACAAAAAAGTTGGACTCGGGCACGACTTTCGGGCCTGGTCCTGATCCTCGCTCTCGCCGCGTGCTCTGTCGCGGCCCTTTTGTATCTGGGCACGCCACGGATGCGGGTGGAAACGGACAAGCTGACGATCGCCACGGTCCGGCGTGGACCCTTTCAGGAGTACCTGCTCCTGCGGGGCGAGGCGCGCGCAGGGGCCGCGGGCCTGGAGGTCCGGGCGGCGGCCGACCGGTACGAGACACCCCTTCTCTCGGTGGGGCAGAAGGGAGACGCCGAGGTGGCAAGAGGCCGGTATGCGCTGGAGATCGCCGCCATCGAGCCCGCCGCCTCCGGCGGGGCGGAGGTCGTCCTCCGGCCCGCGGCCGGGTCTCCGGCGATCGCCCCGGGGCAGAAGCTCCACGTCCGCCTGAACCTGGCCGCGCCCTCCGAAGCCCTCCTGCTGGAGCGTGGCGCCTTCTTTCAGGCCACGGGAGGCGAGTGGGTCTGGCTGCTCGACGAGGCGG
>JANOCF010000889.1:0-2005 GCA_031412055.1 Holophagales bacterium
GCCAGCTCGCGATCCTCGGGTCCGAGGGCGTCCAGGTTCAGGACCGAGTCGATCCGCCCTGCCAGCGCCTTCACCTTCGCCCAGGGCCGGCCCAGGCGCGAGGTGGCGTAGGCCTCGATGAGCGGCTGCAGGGCCGCGGGATCGGCCACTCGCGCCGCCAGACTGAAGTTGGCCGAGAGGTTCAGGCTCCCCTCCTTGACCTTGCGCACCTCGACACGCGTCGTTCCGCTCGCGGACCCGCGGCGGAAGACCAGCCGGAAGTCGTCCTCGACTGCGAGGCTCACGGCCACGGATGCGGCAGCACCCAGCTGGATGGCCGACGCTCCGGGCGTTCCCAGGCGCTCGTCCAGGGTCGAGATCGCCGCGGACAGCGCATCGGCCCAGGTCAGCCGGGCATGCAGAGCAAGATTGCCGTGAACCGTGAAGGCAAGGATGTCGCCGTCCCCCAGACGGAGCACGTCGCCAGACCGAAGCGGCAGGAGGAAGCCCACGATGTCCGCGACCAGGGCCGGCGCGACCGGCTCCGACGGATCGTGGGCGCGGTACTGGGCCAGGCTCGCGCCCAGCGAGGCGTCGATGCCGAAGCCCAGGCCGCCGGCCGTGCCGAACGCATTGCCCTTGATGCCAGCCCGGACCTGGTGCTTGAGCCATGCCCGGCCCGCGACCGGCTGGAGGATGCCGTCCTCGTCCACGTCCCCGGGATGGTTGAAGACCGAGACCGCGAGCTGGGCGTCGGCGGAGCCTCCCAGCGTGAAGCGGGTGCCATCCAAGGGGACCGTGCCCTGGCCCCGGAGCGGCAGCGGCGGGATCAGGCCGCCCGGGCCCGCGCCGACCTGCGCGAACGTGGTGCCGTTGGTCACCAGCCCGGCGAGCTGCCGGGCCACCTCGGGAATCTCGACATCCAGGCCACCCAGCTTGAGCTTCTCCGGCATCTCGGGCATGTCATCTCCACGGATGGTGTACGGCTGGCCTTCTAGCGTAGCAGGTGGAGCAGCTCAGGCTTGACGCTGCAACGGTTCAAGCTGCTCGATCTCGTTGGCATCCTCGCCATGCAGCGCGTGCCAGAGGTCCCAATCCAGCTGCAGCCCCAGCCAGAAACCGGCCGACATGCCGAGAACCCGTGCCAGCCGGAGAGCCGTATTCGGCGTGACCGAACGCTTGCCCCGGATGATCTCGTTGAGCCTGGGGAAGGAGACGCCGAGACGGATCGCGAACGCCGACTGGCTGATTCCCAAAGGCTTCAGGAACTCCTCCAGCAGCATCTCGCCCGGGTGAGTCGGGGGAAGATACTTCGGGAGACGGCGCTCCATCGGGGTATCTTTAGTGATAGTCCGTGATCTCCACTTCATCTGCATACCCGTCCTTCCAGCGAAAACAGACACGATACTGATCGTTGATACGGACGTCGGCTTCGAGGTGTTGCAGGTCGAGTCGGATCAGCCCAGCAGCAGCGCCGGAACGGTGAGAAAAAAGACGACGAAGCCGGCGAGCAGCGCGCGCATCACGCCGCAGAGCCGGCCCAGCGCCCGGTCTCCGAGGAAGCGGTCGCGCCGGCGCAGCAGAAAGCCCAGGAGCGCCGCTTCCCGGAGGAACCCCTTCCCCACGGCTCCGGCGGTCCTGTCCAGGGCCGCCCACACCATCGGATGCCGCCCGCTCAACCCGGCGGTCAGGCGGTCCGCCATCAGCGACCAGAGCAGGACCGACAGCCAATACACGCTGAAAAGACAGGGAATCACCCTCAAGGGATCTCCTCGCCAAAAAGACCGCTACCGTTTGTTTGAAGCTGCGCAAGGATAGCGGAACCGGCCTCGCGGCTCAAGCGACTTCTGCGGAGCGCCGCGCCGCGATAGACTCCCCCCGGCTCAACCTTCCGCCAAGAGGTCGTTGACATGAAGATTCCATCCCTCATCCTCAAGCAGATGTACACCCTGGGAAGCCTCGAGAACGTCGAGGACGGCGTGCGGTTCAGCCTCAAGAACCGGCTCAGCAACGCCACCGTGACCCG
>JANOCF010000890.1:0-1922 GCA_031412055.1 Holophagales bacterium
GCCGAGATCCGGGTCTCCCGATGGCTGCGGAGGATTGCTTCCATCTGATCTTTCAGCACCAGCTTGTGCAGCTTGATCCGCTTCTCCTCGGCCTCTTCCTCCTCGGAAGGGAGGGAGTTGGCCTGGATGTCGTGGAGCCGCCGCTCATACTCCTGGTGTTCTTCGTAGAGGCGGCGGAAATCGGCATCGTTCTGGAGCAACTCCTCCCTGAGCTCGTCGCGGTCGGGCATCATCGGCCTCCTTGCCTGTGGAAGTGGGCTGGCCCATGAGTGTGGACCGGCGCCTGGATGTGGGGGAGGAAAACGGAGCGGCCAGAGGAGAGCGCGCTCACCAGCGGACCGGCTCCTGCCTGCGATCACCGCGGCCCGCGCACGCACCCCCCGGGGGGATGGCGGGAGGCGGGCATGTAGGACGGTTCATCATGCGAGGGTATGCGCGGTCAAACCGAGAATAGCACCGGCCCCAGGGGACGACAAGGCGAGCCGACCTTGCCCTGAGCGGCGGCGCTACGGCTCCCTCTCCCCCGGCACGGTGGAGAGGGCTGGGGCGAGGGGGGACGGGATCAGACTGAGCGAGTAGATCAGGGCGTCGGCTCCATCCCGGTAGTAGGCCTTCCGGCGGCCCGTGCGCTGGAACCCGATCGCCACATAGCAGGCGATGGCGCCTACGTTGTCCGGGCGGACCTCCAGGAAACAGGCCTGGACTCTTTCCTTCCGCAGCCGCTCCAGGCCGCTCTCGATCAGGATCCGGGCCACGCCCCGCCGGCGCTCCGCGGGATCGACGGCCAGGCGCAGCAGCTCCGCCTCGCCGCCGCCGTGCCGGAACGCGACATATCCCGAGCCGGGAGCCCCGTCCCACTCCGCGATCAGCAGGAATCCCCGCGGGTGGCCGAACTCGTACGCGAGCAGCTCGTACGGCCACGGATCGGGAAAGGCGGCGTCTTCCAGCCAGGAGACTCGCTGCAAGTCTTCCATGGAGGCCTGGCGGATGCAGAGAGCGGGTTTCAACGACTGCATGTCGCGATCTTATGCCATGGGCCTGGGTTTGGGCGGGGTTACGGCAGGCGGACGAGAGTAGAGAGGGTGGATGAGGAGGTCGGCATCCCAGGCTTGGATCTCCAGCGCCAGCCGGAGGGCCGTGGCGGCCAGCGCCCCTGCTTCCACGAGCCGGATGTCCGCGGGCCAGTCCGGAAGCCCGGCCAGCCGCGAGATCCCGAAGCCGGTGATGGTCCGGAGACCGCTTTCAGGGACGCCGGGGAAGAGAGACGGCAGGTTGCCGCCGTGGACCAGCTCCATCTCGTCCAGCGCGGCCCCGGCCGCGAAGCTCTGGGTGCTCCACTCGCCGCGGAGGGCGTCTACCGCGGCGACCACCACCCCGTCCGCCCAGGCTGCCGCCGCCAGCACGTGCAGCGTGGACAGGGCGGTGGCCGGCACGCCGAGCGCCTGGTGGAGGCCGAGCGCCGTGGCCAGGCCGATGCGCAGGCCCGTGAAGCTGCCCGGACCCCGCAGGGCCACGACTCCGCCAAGGTCCGCGGGCCGCGCCCCGGCCTCGGCCAGGACCTCGCCCATCATCTCCACGAGCTGCCCGGAGGAGCGCCCGATCTCGACGGACCGCTCGGCCAGCAGCTCGCCCCCGCGGCCGCCGTGGCCGATAGCTACGCTGACGAGCGGCGAGCCGGTGTCGAGGGCGAGGAGAAGGGGGGCGGGCATGCGGGGGAGTATACGAGGCTTGTCCTCACCCCCTGTCCCCCTCTCCCATCTCCCACCCAAACCCCCGCCGGGAGAGGGGGAACGTCTCCAGACCTTGTCGGCTTCGCTTTAGCCGGGCCCCCCCGCATGCGTTCCCCCCCACCCGGGGATGGGCGGAAGGGAGAGGGGAGAGGCGGACAGGGGGTGAGGACGCGGTTTTCACCCCCCGGCGTG
>JANOCF010000891.1:0-2298 GCA_031412055.1 Holophagales bacterium
ATCCTTCATGCCCACCACATCGTCTCCGACGGCTGGTCGGTGGTGGTGATGCTTCGTGAGCTGACCGCGCTCTACCAGGGAGGCGCCCTGAACCCGCCGGAGCTGCCGGTGCGTTACTCCGACTTCGCGGTCTGGCAGCGAGGCTGGCTGCAGGGCGAAACCCTGGAGTCGCAGCTCGCCTGGTGGCGGAAGCATCTGGCGGGGCTCCCCGAGGGGCTCGACATGCCCGCGGACCGCCCACGGCCGGCGGTCGAGTCCTTTCGGGGCGCGATGGAGACGGGGGCGATGCTCCCGGTCTCGCGGGACCTGCTGCGCCTGGGCCGGCGCTGCGGCGCCACGCCGTTCATGACCCTGGCGGCGGCTTTCCTGGCGCTGATCCAGCGGCACACCGGCCGGGATGACCTGGCTATTGGCTTCCCCATTGCGGGGCGGACCCGGCCCGAGATCGAGCCTCTGGTCGGCTTTTTCGTCAACACGCTGGTGCTGCGGGCGGACCTGTCGGGGGAGCCGGGGTTCGTGGAGCTGCTCGGACGGGTGCGGGAGTCCGCGCTGGCGGCCTGGGCACACCAGGATCTTTCCTTCGAGCGGCTGGTGGAGACGCTCTCCTCGGAGCGGGACCTGTCGCGGTCGCCGCTGGTCCAGGTGCTGTTTTCGTACCGGGACAGCTCGTGGGAGTTCGAGCTTGCGCCCGGCGTGAGCGTGCGCGAGGAGGAGGTGAGCACGGGCACCTCGAAGCTCGACCTGAACCTGTTCGTGATCGCGTCGGAAGACGGTCTTCGTGCCGAGGTGGAGTACGCCACCGATCTGTTCGACCGCGCGACGATCCGGAGCTTCCTGGATCGGTTGGGCGTGCTCATCACCGGCATCGTGGCCGACCCGGAAACCCCGCTGGGGGACCTGCCGCTGCTGACCGGCGCGGACCGGGAGCAGGTGCTTGCAGAGTGGAGCGGATCGGAGACGGTCTATCCGCGGGAGACGCCGATCCACCGGGTCTTCGAGCAGGTGGCGGCGCTCCAGCCGGAGGCACCCGCGGTGCTCTGGCAGGGACCGGACGGGGAGAAGAGCCTCACCTACGGCGCGCTGGCCCGGAGGTCGGCGAGCCTGGCGCGGCGGCTGCGCTCGCTGGGGGTCGGTCCCGAGGTGCCGGTGGCCCTGGACATGGAGCGCTCGCCCGAGCTGATCGTGGGCATGCTCGCCGTGCTTCAGGCCGGGGGCTTCTACGTGCCGCTCGATCCCTCGGACTCCTCCGAGAGGCGCGCCTGGCTGCTGGCCGACAGCCGGGCCGCGGTACGGGTGGAGATGAAGGACGTAAAGGACCTAAAGGACCTAAACGACGGCAAAGATCCTGAGTCCTTTAGGTCCTTTAAGTCCTTTACGTCCTTTGATGTTGGCGGAGACTCCCTGGCCTACGTGCTCTACACGTCGGGCTCGACCGGCCGGCCCAAGGGAGTGGCGGTGCCGCATCGGGCGATCAACCGGCTGGTCCTGGAGACCGACTACGTGCGGCTGGGACCCGGAGACCGGACGGCGCACCTGTCCAACACGGCCTTCGACGCCTCGACCTTCGAAGTCTGGGGAGCGCTGCTGACCGGGGCCGCGATGGTGATCATCCCCAGGGAAGTCGTGCTGTCTCCCACGGCCCTGGGAGAGGCGTTCCGCCGCTGGGGCATCAGCGCGAGCTTCCTGACCGCGGCGCTGTTCAACGAGGTGCTGCGGGAGGCGCCGGGCAGCCTGGGAGGCGTGCGCAACCAGTTGGCCGGAGGCGAAGCGCTGTCTCCGCGGTGGGTGCGGGAGGCGCTGTCGCAGCTCGAAACAGGCAGCCGGCTCCTCAACGGCTACGGCCCCACGGAGTGCACGACCTTCGCGGTGGTGCACGACATCCGCTCGGCTCCGGAGGGCCACAGCATTCCGATCGGCCGTCCCATCGCCAACACCCGGGCCTACGTCCTGGACCGGGAGATGCGGCCGGTACCGCCCGGTGTGGCGGGGGAGCTGTTCCTGGGCGGAGACGGGCTGGCGCGGGGCTACTGGGGCCGCCCGGAGCTGACGGCGGAACGGTTCGTGCCCGGACCCGACGCGGCTCGTCTGTACCGCACGGGCGACCTCGTGAGATGGCTGGGCGACGGAACCCTGGAGTACCTGGGGCGGACGGACGAACAGGTCAAGGTCCGCGGGTTCCGGATCGAGCCCGGGGAGATCGAGTCGGTGCTGTCGCGCTGCCCCGGAGTGGGAGAGTGCGCGGTGATCGCCCGGCAGGCCCCCCAGGAATCGGAAGGCAAGATCCTGCTGGCCTTCGCC
>JANOCF010000892.1:0-4600 GCA_031412055.1 Holophagales bacterium
CCTGCTCGAAAAGGTATTACACCTTGCTGGCAAGGCGGCCCTCCTTCTCCGCAAGGAGAGGCTCCGGGAGAAGAAGGAGAAGCTCCGAGTGACGAGGGATGCTCCCTTACCGCCAAGGAGAGGCGCCTTGCAGACCCGGGAGGGCTCCTACCGGAAAGGCTGTGATCCCTTGAGGAGAAGGGGACCCTCCTTGCCGGGCAGGAGAGAACCCTTCCAGACCTCACAATGAAAAAAGCCCCTCCTCCGATCGGAGGAGGGGCTTTCGCAAGAGGCCAGGGTTGCTACTTGACGAGCAGGCTGCGGCCGTCCAGCTTGGTGGTCGGCTGCACGCCGTAGAGGTCGAGGATGGTGGGCATGACATCGCCCATGAAGGCGCCCTCGCCGTTCAGCTTGAAGTTGCTGAACAGGATGCCCTCGACCAGCGGCGGGTACACCGAGCAGTGGTCGCCGCTCCAGATCTCCAGATTGGGCTCCACGATGGACTTGCCGATGCCGCCGAGGCTGTCCTGCCAGCCTACCCGGTAGCCTTCGCTGTTGGACGGGATCATGTCCGGAATCAGCTCGGGATCGTAGGTGCCGTAGGCCTCGTCGCGGGTGAAGACGTGCGCCACCGGCTTCTCACCGGTCTCCTCGTCCACGAAGGCCTCCAGCTTCTGCTTGATCTCGGCCACGAGTTGGTTGTACTCGGCGCCCGGCTTGACGATGCCCTGCTTCTCGCGCCCCTCCAGGTTGATGTAGATCTGGCCGAGGCCGAGGGCGTAGACCCGGGTCTTGGACCAGTCCACGTTGACGAAGAAATCGCCCTGGTCGAACAGGTCCTCCAGGTTCTTCCGGTTCGGGTCCTCGCCGGTCAGCGTCATGTAGCCGTTCTTGGCCAGCCAGGTGTTGTAGTTCATGCCGCGCCGGAACGACGCGAAGCCGTGGTCCGAGACCACCATGAGCTTCGTGCCCTGCGGCATCCTGGTCATGACCTCGCCCACGATCTTGTCCATCTCCTGGTAGGCCTGCAGGATGGAGCCGCCCCACTTCGCCCCGCCCTCGGGCGTGTAGAGGGGGTGCTTGGGATCGAAGAAGCGGAACATCATGTGCTGGACGCGATCCGTAAACTCGAAGTAGTGGACCAGGACGTCCCAGTCGTTCGCCTGGGAGAGCGAGCCGTTCAGCATCTCCCGCTCCTTGTCCGTGGTCTGGCGGACGTCCTCCAGGAAGACCTGCTCGTCGACCGTGCCGTTGGAGATCGACCAGGTGTCGATCATCCAGCCGATGGTCTTGAAGCGGTCGAACTGGCCGGTGAGGTCGTGGATCCAGTCCGACGGAGCGGTGAGGGCAAAGCCGGGCGGCAGGCTTTTGGGGTCGAACTGGATCGGCGACAGGTAGAGCCGCACCTCGGGCTGCACCGAAAGGACGCGGAACTTGCCGATGCCCTGAAGCTTGATCAGCGAGTTGAAGGGGAAGGTGAAGGTCACCCAGTCGCTCCAGTCGCCGGGCTTGAGCGTCACGTCGTTGCCCGAGACCTGGACGCGGAGGCTCTCCCGGTCTTCGGGCACGGTGAGGGTCATGGGGATGTTGATGTACTCGCTCTGCTCGGGGAACAGCTTGTTCGGCGGCCCCTTGATCTCGGTCTCGATGATGCCCTTGTTGTCGACCAGCTCGACGACCTCGACGGAGAAATCGCCGCCGCCCTTGGGCTGGAAGAACAGCTCCGAGGTGAAGTAGAAGGGCTTGCCGATGCGGCCCGAAAGGTCGGGCGTGCCCAGGCCGGAGAGCAGTTGGCCGTGCTCGAACTCCTTGGGCGGGAAGGTCACGGGCACTCGTACCACGCGGACGCGCTTGCCCTGCTTGCCGAGGATCGACCAGAAGGTCTCGCCCTGCTGGCGGCTGATGGCGATGGGCCGGTCCTTGGGGAGGAGACGATCCGCCGCGACTCCGAGGCCGCCGCCAGCCAGCACGGCGAGCACGCCGGCCACGGCCGCCGCTCTCGGAGTGCGGACGCGGAAGACCTTGAGCAGCAGGAACAGGGTCAGGCCGACCACGATCACGCCGATCAGGCCGACGAGCAAGGGCGTCTTGGTTCCCCAGAGAAACGGCTCCTTGCCTTCGTCGGCGGCGGCGAAGCTGGGCTTGTAGTCGTCCGGGTTGCGCTTGAGGAAGTCGAAGATTCCGTGACGGCCCGGCGAAAGGCCGGTCGCGAAGGTCGACCAGGACACCGGGGTCTGGGACGGGATCGTGGAGCGCAGCGGGGCGAAGGTGCCCTGGGAGCGGAGCTTCGCGAGGTTCGGGAGCTTGCCCTCGTCCATCCACTGGCGGGCGAGGTCGCCGTCGGCGCCGTCGAAGCCGAGGATGATCAGCTTGGGGGAATGCTGTCCCTCCTGGGCCAGAAGCGGGGCGGCCAGCGGAGCCAGGAGCAGGCCGGCGAGGACGAAGGTCAGGCGGAGGAGCGTTCTATGCATCATCGGTTTCCGGGGTTCCCAGGGGTTTGGTGGTCTTCGAAAGCGGGATTCTACCAAACCGGCCCCCAAAACCCCCGACTTGGAATAGCGTATCTACTCCTCGGCACCCCACGATGACCTCCCGCAATCCATTTCTCCGCCTTCCGGTCGCCCTCCTCCTGGGCGCGCTGGTGCTTGCCGCCGGGCTGGCCCTGGCCCGGCTCTGGCTGCCCGAGTGGCAGGGGAGCGCCGTGCCCGGCGAGGCCGGCTTCGTGGAGCGCTACCGGAGCCTCGCCCGGCAGGCCGGCGTCGCGCTGGAGCCCGGCGAGCCGCGGATCATCCTCGCCACGGGCGCCAGCGAGGCCTTTTCCGAGGACGACCGGACCATGGACCGCTACGACCCTGAGCTCCACACCCGGGGCACGGGGCGGGGCATCCGCGTGCGCGTCGCCCAGGAGGGGACCCTCGGCAAGGACGGCCCCACGCGGGAGCTGTCCATCGATCTCTCCCCCGCGAGCCACCCCCGCTCGTTGCAGTGGGCCGAGCGGAGCTGGACGCGTTTCTTCTCCTTGAACGATCCCCCCGTCGCCCAGGAGCAGGCGCTCGCTCTCGCCCGTCTGCTGATTCTCCCAGGCGAAACGATGGGGGAGCTTCGGCCGCTGACGATCGCGGGAAGCCGCGCATACATGGCCGAAGTCGTAGGCAGTCAGCCCTTGGAGCACGTCCAGGCCCTCCTGCAGCCCGGGGGCAGCGTCCTCGTCACCCGCCACCTCGGCACACTCAAAGACGGGCTTGAGCGGGTCCGCGGCTTCCGCTTCGCCGAGCTGTTCTGGAGAATCGCCCCGTCGATCCTTCGCCTGCTCGCCGTGGCCGGCCTCTTCCTGGTGCTGGTCTCCAAGGGGCGGATCGATGTGGTCAACGGAGCGATCCTGGCCGGGCTCACCTTCCTCGCCTCCCTGGTGCCGGGGCTCATGGGCTCCCCCATCACGAACGAGCTGATCGGCTCGATCCTGATGGCCGGTGCCCATGCCGTGTGGGTGTTCCTGATCTGGTCGGCCGGCGAATCGTTCCTGCGCGCGGCGGACCCGGACTTCACGACCAGCCTCGATGCGCTGCGTGCCGGCCGGCTCGGACCCCGCGGCGGACGCTCCCTGCTCTACGGGCTCTGCCTGGGGGCGACCGTGGCCGGCGTGGAGCTGGCGGCCAGGGCCGCGGCCACCGCGATCCCGGGCGCCTGGCCCGAGTCCTTCAGCGTGCGCCTGCCGGCCTTCAGCGCCAGCTCCAACCCCTTCGGCCAGGGCATCGCCCTGGCCGGGGCGCTGATCGTGGTCATCGCCGTGGTGCGCAGGCTCGTGCCGGCCCGCTGGGTGCCGGCCGTCTCCATCCTGGCCTGCTCCCTCCTCCTGGGGCCGCTGCGCCTCCACCCCTTCCCCCTGGAGCTGGCGGGCAACCTGGCGGTGATCGCCCCCCTGCTGCTCCTGGGCAAGCAGTTCGGCATGACGACGCTGCTCACCGCGGCCATCACCTCGTACCTGCTGCCCGCGGCTGCCTACTCGGCCTGGAACCTTGAATGGCTGCCGGGCACCTTTGCCGCGACCGCGGGCTCCTCGGCCTTGCTGCTGGTCATGGGCCTGGTGGGACTGCGCCGGCCGGAGCAGGTGGAGCTGGAGCGCCTCAAGCCGCCGCCGTTCATCCGCCGCCTGGAGGAGGAACGCCGGATCAAGTACGAGATGGACCTGCTGGCGCGCATCCAGGTAGGCCTCCTGCCGGTCGGGGTGCCCGAGATCGAGGGATGGGAGATCGCAGCCCGTTCGCTGCTGGCCACCGAGGCGGGAGGAGACCTCTACGACTTCCTGCGCGACGATGCCGGCCGGCTGTGGATCGCGGCCGGGGACGTGGCCGGGCACGGCTACTCCTGCGCCATCATCCACGCCATGACCACGGCCGCCCTGGCCAGCCTCGTCACCCCGGAGCGCACACCCGCCCAGGTGCTGCAGGAGGTCGACCGGGTGATCCGCCGGGCGGCTCACCGCAACTTCGCGAGCCTCGTCCTGCTGCGGCTCGACCCCGAGACCGGGGAAGCCCTGCTCAGCAACGCCGGCCATCCCTACCCTCTCGCCCTGTCCGGCGGCCAGGTCTCGGAGATCGAGATCCCTGGCCTCCCGCTGGGG
>JANOCF010000893.1:0-3377 GCA_031412055.1 Holophagales bacterium
CATCGTCTTCCCCCTCCCCAACACCTCGGCCGACACCGTGCGGACGATCAGCAACGTTCACCACAACGTGGTGGCAAGCTGGCTCGACCCCCTCACCGCCGATACCTCCGCCACCGCCCCCCGCTATGGTGCGAACAACGACTACATCGCGTTCTTCGGAGACGGCTGGAATGCCGACTGGAAGGGCGACGTCCTCGGCAGCGCGCCCCAGTTCAGCGGCAACGCCAGCGAGGGCTGGATCTGGACCAACCACGAGTACATCTCCAACAACCTGCCCACCACCACCAGCGCTCCTACCGGCCAGCACCTGACGTTCGCGAAGTTCCTTGCCGCCAGCGGCATCCTCAAGAATGACGTCACCGCGTCTACCTGGTCCCAGGCCGACATCGACACCTACATCCACCACTACAAGACCCAGATCGGCGGCTCCTGGTTCCGCGTCCGCTTCGACAAGAGCAGCCGCCGCTGGAACCTCGTCCCCGACCCCAATGCCACGCGCTATGACGCCACCAGCAACACCCTCCTCACCGTCACCGGTCACCGCGTCCACCTGGAGACCGACGACAGCGGCGCCTACCTGCCGCCCGGCATCGTCCCCGGCATCGCGGGCGACTGCTCCGGCGCCCAGACTCCCTGGGGCACGGTGATCACGGCAGAAGAGAACGTCCAGGACTACTACGGCGACCTGGAGTCCGCCTGGACCAGCAACCAGAAGTTCGTTCCCGGCACGGGCTTCGATCCCGGCTCGTACATCAACCCGCCCATCGCCCCCAGCACCTCCGGCGAGTTCGGCCAGAGCAGCCGCCCGGCCGAGCGCCACAACCGCGACACCTACGGCTATCTCGCGGAGATCGATCCCGGCGCGCCCTCGGATCTCTTCTATCTGAGCGCCAGCCAGTTCGGCGGCGACGGCATGGGTCACCGGAAGGTCGGCGACATGGGCCGCGCGCGCTGGGAGAACGCCGCGTTCGCGGTCGACTCCGGTTTCGAGCTGGTCTCCGGACAGCCCATCGTGATGTACGCGGGCGACGACCGCCGCAGCGGCCGCATCTTCAAGTGGATCAGCCGCAACGTTTACACCACCGGCATGACCCGCGCGCAGGTCCGCGCCCTGCTCGACGAAGGCACCCTCTACGTAGCCCATTTCGAGGGCCTGGACAACACCACCGGCCTGACCCTCAAGTCGACCGGCGAGGCGCCCTCCGAGACCAGCCCGGGCACTGGACGCTGGATCTACCTGAGCACCGCCAGCACCGATGTCGCGCCCAACGCCCCAGGGCTCAACGCGCCCGCCAAGACGGTCGGCGCCGCGCTCAAGGATGTGAAGTGGAACGGCATCGGCGGCTTCCGCAACGACAACGACGTGCGCACCGCTCTCTTCACCGCCTCCAACAAGATCGGGGTCATGGAGCTCAACCGCCCCGAGGACGTCGAGTGGAACCCGAGCGATCCGAGCGGTCATCCGCGCCTCTACGTGGCCTTCACCAACAACGGCCGCCAGGTCGCCCTCGACCAGAACGGCGTGCTCTTCGATCCGGCCCAGCACGCCACGGCTTCGCCCAAGCGCGAGGACGTGCTCGGCGCCATCTTCGCCATCGAGGAGGCCGACTCCGCCAATCCCTCCCGGTCGAAGACCTTCAAGTACATCTCGGTCTGGCGGGGTTCCCAGGGCACCGGCGCCTTCGACGCGACCAGCCCCGACAACATCATGATCGATGCCTCCGGCGGCGTCTGGTTCGGCACCGACGGCAACTTCGGCCGCAGCGGCACGTCCGACGCGGTCTACTACCTCGACCTCGATCCGGCGCATCGCGAAGGCCGGCCGGGCGTCTCCAGCCCGACTTACGGCAAGGCGTTCCGCATCGCCGCCAGCCCCTCCGACAGCGAGGCCACCGGTCCGGCGTTCAACTCTGACCAGTCGACGATCTTCTTCAATGTGCAGCACCCCGGAGAGGATCTCAACGTCCAGAGCACCTGGCCGCAGGAGAAGTAGCTCCCTGAGGGGCCGTTGCCTTCCGAGGGAGCGGCCCCGTCTTTTTTGTTACCCTGTTGGAGGAGTCATGCGCAGCCCCCGCCTCGTCATCCTTGCCATTGCGGCCGCCCTGACCGCTGTTCTCGCCGTCGGCGCCGTCGGCGCCAAGGGCGATCCCGACGTCTACGATCCGCTGGCCCGCGCTCGTGCCAGCGTAGGAAAGACGGTCAACCTGGAGGCCGTGGTCCCGCCCCAGTGCTACACCAGGACGGAGGGGGTTTCGAACCCATGCTGGACGTGCCACACCGTCCCCAGCGATCCCAACTTCCAGGTGGACTGGGAGCTCCAGTTGGAGTACGCCTTCAGCGACTTCGCGCTGGTGAACCGCTGGGAGAACCTGTTCCGCGACCGCTCCGCGGCCATCGCCCGCATCTCGGACGGCGAGGTGCTGGGCTACATCCGGACGGACAACTACACACCGCTTCGGCAGGCGCTGGCCGGCCGCAAGGACTTCGCGGGCTACGCGCCGGATCTCGACCTCCAGGCCGGCTTCGACGGGGAAGGCTTCGCCCGCGACGGCAGCGGCTGGCGCGCGCTGCGCTACAAGCCGTTCCCCGGCACCTTCTGGCCGACCAACAGTAATACGGACGACGTCTTCGTCCGCCTGCCGCGTCCCTTCCGCGGAAAAGGGGGCGCGGAGTCGAGGGAGGTCTACAAGGCCAACCTGGAGATCCTGGAGAGGGCCATCGCGATCGCCCCTCACCGCAGCCCCAACCTGCCCGCGCTCTACACGGGCGACGCGTCCGGCATCCCGGTGCAGCGGTATCTCTACCCGGAGGGGACCGAGTTTCTGCACACGGTCCGCTACGTGGACCCGGACGCTCCGGCACTGCTTTCGGCCCGCCTCAAAGAGCTGCGCTACTCGCGCAAGGTGAGGATGATGGACTCGTGGTCGCTGCTGCGCTCTCACGAGAAGGAGCTGGATGACAAGGACGAGGGCAAAGTGCCCACGTTCCGGGGCGACCCGATGGTCGGTCTGCTCAACGATTTTGGCTGGCAGCTCCAGGGCTACATCGAGGACGAGCGCGGGCGGCTGCGGCTGCAGACCGAGGAGGAGAACCTCTACTGCATGGGCTGTCACGGCGGCCTGGGCGTGACGGTCGACGGCACCTTCGCCATGGCGCGCAAGGTGCCCGGCGCGGAGGGATGGCGCCACCAGGATCTGCGCGGAATCCCGGACGTCCCGCAGGCCGGCCATTCGGAGCCGGAAGTGCTTACGTACTTGAACAGGGTACAGGGAGGAGACGAGTTCCGGGCTAACGGCGAGATGCTGGCCCGTTTCTTTCCCATCGGTATCCTGGACCGCGCCGAGGTTCTGCGCGCGGCGCGTGGCGGCGACCGCGAC
>JANOCF010000894.1:0-3531 GCA_031412055.1 Holophagales bacterium
ATCCGGCAAGCCTTCCCGGTTGTCCGGCGGAATCGCCGGGTCTTGCGGAGGCCGCTCCGGAGCTCCCGGAACGTTTCCGCGTGTTCCGTCAACCGCTCCGTGCCTTCCGCGAGTCCTTCCCGATCGTCCGGCAGCCGCTCCGAGCCGTCCGGCAGGCTTTCCGGATCGCCCGGGACTCTTTCCCTGTGCCGGGCAGCCGCTCCCGATCCTTCTGAATCCTTTCCGGATGCCGCGGCAGGGACTCCGCGAGCTTCGGGATCCTTCCGGATCGTCCGGCAACCGCTCTCGCAGCCGCGGGAGCCCGGCTCCGACGCCAGCACCCTTCTCCCCGCGCAATCTCTTGGACCGGCTCCTGCGAAATTTCATTTCCGGACGTGGCGGGTTTTCGAAGCTCCCGCGTAGCTAGTGAGTGACGTTGCTTCGGCCCACATTGGGCAGACAGAACCCTGACCGCGCGACCCGCCAAACCTGGACCGGGGGGCGCAAGGAGAGAGTGCGTATGCCTACGTACCTTCGGCCCGGGGTGTACATCGAAGAGATCTCGAGCGGCTCGAAGCCGATCGAGGGCGTGGGAACCTCCACCGCCGCCTTTGTCGGGTACACCACCAAGGGAGACATCGGCCGGCCCACCTTGATCTTCAAGTGGGACGACTACGACCGCCTCTACGGCGGGATCCGCGATACGGGGAGCGCCGCCAAGGGCGACCCCATGGGCCACAGCGTCTCCGCGTTCTTCCAGAACGGCGGCACCGCGGCCTACATCGTCCGGCTGGCCGGCGGCGCCGCCCGGGCGCAGGGCTTCCTCAAGAAGCCGCTGGACAATGCCAACCTGATCCGGTTCGAAGGGGTCAACGGGGGAGAGTGGGCGAACGGACTGGTGGTCCGCTTCACTCCCAAGACCGGCGGCGGCTACAACCTGGCGGTCGGCCGTCTCTCCGGCACCGACTTCAAGGCGATCGAGAGCTTCTCGGGGGTCTCCGTCACCGAGGGCGATCCCAACTACGTGGAGGGGCGGGTCAACGGGCAGTCGGAGCTCATCACGGCCGAGGTCCTGGATGTCGGCCCCTACAGGCTCGGCACCAGCACCAGCGATGAGCTCGTCACCCTCGATGCCTCCACGCTGAACGGCAAGGCCCTGACCGTCAAGGCCGACGCCCAGAACGCCAAGAACCTCCAGTTCGCCGCCGACGCCTTTACCGCCCAGTCGACCCGCGACCAGGTGGCGGCCGCTCTCCAAGGACTTGTCCGGGGACAATCGCAGGCGCCGGCCTATGCCAGTGCCACCGTGGCCGCCGTGGGCAACTCGTTCGTGGTGACCTCCGGCACCCGCACCCCGCAGTCCACGATGGTCGTCACCGGTCCGGGCAACGCGACCGACGCGGCCAAGCTCCTGAAGCTGGGCGTCGCCAACGATGGCACGGAAAAGACCGGCCAGCAGTCGCTCGACGACCTGCTGTCGGACGCCAACGACCAGGTGGAGCTCGAAGGGGGCACCAACGGCAGCGCGCCGGGCGTGAACGATTACAACCCGGTCTTCGCCGGCTTCGAGAAGATCCGAGGGATCAGCATGATCGCCCTGCCCGGCCAGGACTGGGTCAACGGCGGCGCCATCGTCCAGGCGGCCATCTCCCACGCGGAAAAGATGAAGAGCCGCATGATCCTGGTCGACCCGCCTCCGGGCGAAGAGCTGGTGACCGATCAGGACGTCACCGGCCTCAATCTGCCGACCTCCACCTACACCGCCCTCTACTATCCCTGGGTGCGGGTGACGAACCCGTACTTCAACGCCGAGAAGAACCCCGGCGTGCCGGTGACCGTGCTCGCGCCGCCGTCCGGCTTCGCCGCCGGCATGTGGTCGCGCATCGACGGCCGCCGCGGGGTGTGGAAGGCGCCGGCCGGCGTCGAGACCGCGCTGCTGGGCGTCGCCGGGCTGGAGTTCCAGGTCGAGGACGGCGAGCAGGAGCAGCTCAACCCGCTGGGGGTCAACTGCTACCGCACGCTGCCGAGCTTCGGCTCGGTGATCTGGGGCACGCGCACGCTGTCCACCAACGCCGATCCGGAGTGGCGCTACGTACCGGTCCGCCGGACGGCCATCTTCATCGAGCAGAGCGTCTACAACGGCATCCAGTGGGCGGTGTTCGAGCCCAACGATCACCGGCTGTGGTCCTCGCTGCGGGTCAACATCGACTCGTTCCTGAACGGCCTGTTCCGCTCGGGCGCTTTCCAGGGCCAGAAGTCCTCGGACGCCTACTTCGTGCGCTGCGGCCTGGGAGACACCATGACCCAGGGTGACATCGACCGCGGCCAGGTCATCGTCGTCGTCGGCTTCGCTCCGCTCAAGCCGGCCGAGTTCGTCATCGTCCGCCTCCAGCAAAAGGTCGGACAGTAATCCGCCGACACCCCCCAGGGAGGGTATAGAACCATGGCAGCTCCACTGTTTACCGTGAACGCCCACCGGCACGATCCGTACCGGACGTTCAAGTTCCAGGTCATCATCGATGGCAAGGTGGTGGCCGGCCTCCGCAAGATGGGGGCCCTCAAGAAGAAGACCGAGCCCGTCAAGTGGCGCGCGTCGAACGATCCGTCGCACGAGCGCGTGATGCCCGGCGGCACCAGCTACGACCCGGTCACGCTCGAGCAGGGGCTCACGCACGACCTGGTGTTCGAGGCCTGGGCCAACCTGGTCAACAACATCGAGGGCGACGGAGCCACCTCGCTCAAGAACTACCGCAAGGACATCGTCATCAATCTTCTCAACCTGCAGGGGCAGGTGGCGATCTCCTACAAGCTGTTCCGCGCCTGGGGCTCCGACTTCCAGGCGCTCCCCGACCTAGACGCCGGCAGCATGAACACGGTCGGCATCCAGAGCATCACCCTGCAGCATGAGGGCTGGCAGCGCGACACCAGCGTTGCCGAGCCGACGGAGACCTAGTCATGCTGCCGGGCGGCCTCTGGCGGCATGGTGAATGCCGCCGCGACTGGTCCTTCCGGACCCTGACCGGCGAGGTCGAGCTGTCGATCCTCGAAGCGGGCAGGAACCGGCAGGGCGTCCCCCAGCGGGTGACGACGGTGCTGTCCGCCGCCCTCGCCGAGCTGGGAGGGGCCGCCGCGCACCCCGACGTGGTCCGCGCTCTCACCGTGGCGGACCGGCAGTACCTGATGCGCCGGCTGGCCGTGGAGATCGGGATGGAGGAGTCGTGGATCGCCGCTTCGTGCCCCGCGTGCGGGGCGGCGTTCGACCTCCCGGTCCGTCACGGCGAGCTGCCGGTCAAGCCGGCGGGCGAGGGGTATCCCTTCGCCACGGTGGAGACGAGCCTCGGAACGCTGCGGTTCCGGGTGCCCTGCGGGGCGGATCAGGAGGCGGTCGCGGGTGTCGAGAATCTCGATGATCTCGACGGGGCCCGGCGGACGCTGGCCCGCGCCTGCTCGGAGCGGCCTTTCGAAGGCGAGCTCACGAACGAAGATCTCGATCGGATCGAAGCAGCCCTGGAGGACGTGGCACCCGAGGTGGTGACGCGCGCCCAGGCGGCC
>JANOCF010000895.1:0-1955 GCA_031412055.1 Holophagales bacterium
CGCCGCCGCCATCCTGGACCGCCGCAAGCTGATCCTCTACAACGGCCAGGAGCCGTTCGCACCCAAGGACGAGCTGCAGAAGCACCTCTACGCGGTCGACTCCGGCCGCCTGCAGCGCGTCGAGCTCTACAACCTGCGGGAGGACCCGAAGGAGCTCGCCAACCGGGCCGCCGGCGATTCCGCCGCGCTCACCGCGCTCTCGCCGGTGGTCCACAGCCGCATGAACGCCTCCCTGCCGGGTATCTGGGTGCTCACGGACGGCGTCCGGCCCGGCTCGCGCCTGAGTGGTACGATCACGTTCGAGCGGGCGCCGCAGCGTTGGGTCCCTTACTTTCTCGGAGCCGGAGACCGGGTCGAGCTGTCGGGGAACCGGATGGCGTTCGAGCTCGCCGCCGAGGCTCTGGGCAAGGGCTTCCGGATCGAGGGAGATCCAGGGCGGATCGAAGGCTTGACCCTGAGCCTCGACGGCCGGCCGACGCCTCCGGGCCGGGTGCTGATCGGATCGGGGACGCCGTACGGCGGCGGGCCGGTCGCGCCGTCCGCCCTCCGCTCGCCGGAGTGGCCGCTGGCCTCGCCGGCCCCGGTTCCCGCTCTCCTGAGGCTCTGGGTGCGCCAGGGCGAGACCGTCAAGCGGCGGTCGCCGGACCCCGAGACCGAAAAACGGCTGCGCGCCCTGGGATACATCCAGTGAACGAAAACCGACAGCCCCCAGGCTGGACCGACCGGGTGCGCGCCGACAGCGCGCTGATCGTCGCTCCCCACTATGACGACGAGGTGCTGGGCTGCGGCGGACTGGCCGCGCAGCTCGCGGCTTCCCACGCCAGAGTACGGGTCCTCTTCCTCACGGACGGCAGCGGCGGCGTGGAGGAGATCGACGACCGCGACGCCTACCGCGCCCGCCGGCGAGAGGAAGCCGATGAGGCCGTCAAGGCGCTCGGAGCCGAGGGCATCGACGTCCTTGAGCTTCCGGACGGCGCGCTCGACCGCCACCTGGACGACGCCGTCCAAGGCCTGAGGCAGGCGATCCTCGCGCAGCGTCCGGACCTGGTTCTCATCCCCCATCCCCTGGAGATCACCCGCGACCACCAGGCCGCCTTCGCCGCCGTGCACCGCCTCCTGTCGCCTCTCCGGGATACCGATCGGGGCGAGATGGAGGACGCTTCCCGGGGCCTGCGCATCCTCCTCTACGAGGTGAACCACCCGGGCCATCCCGACATCCTGGTCGACGTGACCGCCGAGGAGGGGATTCTGGAAGCGGCCATGGCCTGCTACGGCAGCCAGGAGGAGCGGCATCCCTATCTCAACGCCGCCCTGGGGCTGCGCCGCTTCCGCACGCTGAGCCTGGAGCCCGGGGTGAAGCTGGCCGAGGGCTACCGCCGCCTCCGGGTCGAAGACTTCACGACCCGCAGCCCGGCCCAGCTCATCCGCCACCTGGGAGGATTCCCGGAGGTCGCCGAGGTCCGGGAAGGACCCCGGGTTTCCGTGATCGTCCGCACCCGCAACCGGCCGGACCTGCTCGCCGAAGCGCTGGCGAGCCTCGCGGAAGGGGAGTACCGGCGCGCCGAGGTCGTCCTGGTGAACGACGGCGGCGATCCGCCGGCCGTCCCCGCGGACTACCCTCTGCCCGTGGTCCGGGTGGACCTGGAGACCAACCGCGGCCGGGCCGGCGCGGCGGAAGCCGGGGTCGCGGCGGCCACCGGCGATTTCGTGGCCTTCCTGGACGACGACGACCTGGCCGCGCCCGAGCACCTGTCGGCGCTGGCCGGCATGGTCCAGGCTCCGGGCGTGCGCGTGGCCTACTCCGACGCCGCCGTGGCCGTCTACGAGCTGGACGGGTCCGCGGGCCGCTGGGTCTGCCGCGAACGGCGGCTCCCCTACAGCCGGGACTTCGACCCCGACATCCTGCTGGTCGACAACTACATCCCGTTCAACACCCTGCTGATCGACCGCCGCCT
>JANOCF010000896.1:0-1667 GCA_031412055.1 Holophagales bacterium
GCGATCATCCAGACGAACCCGAGAATCCCTGCGGCCGGCAGGAGGAACGCGGTTTTGTCTTCTGAGCAGTCACGAGCGGTCTGTGAACGTCAGGGGTTAACTGCGAAATGACTGGGACTCGGGGAAGAGGGCAGCGCCTACGGTGTCTTGAAGCCTCGTTTTTAGGGAAACACCTTTTTACGTCCGTCCTTTAAGCATCAAGGATGTTCGCGACAGGAGGTTCCCCCATGAACAGGCTTGTAAGAAGAATGGTCACGACGCTCTTCGTGCTCACAGCCTTGGCTGGCTCAGACCTAGTGCTTGCAGCACCAGGAGACCCGGACGAACACGATCGTTCCCCGCTCATGCTCGTCATTGAGCCCACCGCGCAGCTAGTTGACGGCGTGGGAAGCCAGGGAAGCGCATATATCCGGCTCACAGCACTAACAGCCACAGATCCCCTGCTGCTAAGCATCCAACTCGCCGGCGAGGTCCAGTCGAGTCGGGCGGCGGAGTGGCTATCCATTCCTCCCTCGGAGTCCCTGATCGCGAGCATTCCAGCACAGGACCACTTTGCCATGCGCCTCGAGAGTTTCCGGCAAGGAGAGGTCCGCATCATTGAATTGCCAGTTGGCTTTCCCACTGCTGGCTTAGGGTATTTGCTGGCGAATGTCCGTTCACCTGTGGAGGGAGAACCCCTCCAATTTTCAGAAACCTTCGTCCTCTACTCCCTCGCAGCGCCCCAACGAATCTACTTCAGTCCTCGGAGTATTCTTGATCTGGAGACTCAAAAGCTCCGTGCTGAAGCCACGGTACGTGGCATGACAGAGGCTGACGAGGAGGAGATATTGAGGCTGAAGCGCAGCGGCGCCTCTATTGAAAAGACCGAACGGCCTCCAGCCATGGAGCCGGGAGCCGTAGGAGCCATAACTCCTGCGCCGGCCTCTTCCCCCGTGCAGCAGGAGCCTTCACCCGCCCCCGAAACGGCTACCTCACAGGCTGGGCCTTCGGCTACCTCCGTCACGATCGCGGGAAGAATCGCATTCACCGATACTCTCGGGCAGGTGCACCCCGTGAGATCTGTAGTGGTTCAAGTCTGGGATCAAGAGCCGGGCGAAGACGAGTTGGTGATGACAACGACCACGGACCGAAACGGTGGCTACTCCGTCACATTGCAGAACAACAACGACGGTGATAGCACGGGCAGAGATCTTTATGTGATCGCGTTGGCCGAGGGATCTACTGTGCGCGTTGTCGACTATAACGATGGGAAGGTCTGGGGAATTGATTCGCTCCCCCCGCGTAAGGACACGCCCACTGGCACCCAGTTGACCTTCAATCTGACCGCCTCTAGCGATCTTTCCCGCCCGAACAACGTCGCTTTCGAGGCGTACGAAGCGGCCAACGTCCTCTCTCGCTATCTCCTTCGGCTCGGTGAGAAACTGCCCGATGTCGTAACGATTCACTACCCAGGCACCGGCGATGGCTCATGGTACAACGGCTCCAACATCTCTCTTGCCGGTACCGATGTACACGATTGGGACAACATTCATCATGAGTACGGTCATCACCTACAGGACCTGTACAATCTTTCCGGGAGCCCTGGCGGCTCTCATGCACTCGGCAAAAACCTATGCACTACGCATGGAAAGAAGAATGGTCTTCTGCTGGCTTGGGGAGAAGCCTGG
>JANOCF010000897.1:0-2925 GCA_031412055.1 Holophagales bacterium
GTGGAGGCGCCGAACGCCCCCCTCCTGGCCTCCCCCGCTGCGCGGGAGAGGGAGCCACCGCTCTCCGCTTTGTTGGCTATCGATGAGCCACTCGTTTTGTGACGAGCCCTTGGATACGACTTCGAGAGCAAGGTCCGGGTAGTGGACCGGGGCACGGTCGCGCTACCTTACCGGCATGAAGAACGCGAACCCCATCCACCCTCCGGAGCTGGACGATGCCGCCGATACTGCGGCCTGGGCCGCGGTCGAGGCTCGGGACAGCCGGCTCGACGGCCGCTTCGTCTACGCGGTGGCCTCGACCGGGATCTACTGCCGGCCCTCCTGCCCGTCGCGCCGGCCCAAGCGGCAGGGGGTGTCCTTCTTCTCCACCCCGGACGCAGCGGAGGGCGCCGGCTACCGGTCCTGCCGGCGCTGCCGTCCCCGGAGCGCCGGCCCCACCGACCCGGAGCGTGCGGTCGAACGCGCCCGGATCTGGCTCGATGCCCACCTCGACGAGCCGGTCACGCTGGCCGAGCTCGGCGAGGCCGTGGGCTTGAGCCCCTGGTATCTGCAGCGGACTTTCAAGCGGCTGACCGGCTTGACCCCCAAGGAGTACGCCAGCGCCCGGCGCCTGGAGACGCTCAAGTCCCATCTCAAAAAAGGAGACGACGTGACCACAGCCACCTACGAGGCCGGATACGGCTCCGGCAGCCGCGTCTACGAGCAGTCGAACGCCCGCCTGGGGATGACCCCCGCAACCTACCGCCAGGGCGGCAAGGGGACCACGATCTGCTACCGCCTGGCCGACTCGCCCCTCGGCCGGATGCTCGTAGCCGCCACGGAACGCGGAGTCTGCGCGGTAACGTTCGGCTCCTCCGACGCCGATCTGGAAGCCGCGCTGCGCAAGGAGTACCCCAACGCCGAGATCGGAAGAGCTGACGGCGCCCTCGATGCCTGGACCGCCGAGATCCTCCGCCACCTGGAGGGCGCGAGCCCGCGGCTGGCGCTCCCCCTGGACATCCAGGCGACCGCCTTCCAGTGGCGCGTCTGGAAGGCACTCCAGGAGATCCCGCGAGGGGAGACCCGTTCCTACGGCGAGGTCGCGGCGGCCCTGGGGAGACCCGGCTCCGCCCGCGCCGTAGCCCGCGCCTGCGCCAGCAACCGGGTGGCGCTCGCGGTCCCCTGCCATCGGGTGGTCCGGGGCGACGGCGACGCGGGCGGCTACCGCTGGGGCGAGGAGCGGAAACGGCGCCTGCTGGAGATGGAGCGGCAGGACCGGTGAAGCTGCCAGCCCCGCCGGACTTCGATTTCGACTGGACGCTCGGGTTCCTCGCCGCCCGGGTCGTTCCATCCCTGGAAGCGCTCTCGGATGGAGAGTACCGGCGGAGCCTCCGGGTGGACGGCCAGCCCGTGGCCCTCTCCATCCGCTTCGGAGGAGACGAGCTGACCGTTCTCTCGTCGCCCAAGCTCCCTCCCGGGGAGTTGCGCCCCCTGGTCACCCGGATGTTCGACCTGGATGTCGATCTGGCCGCCTTCCACGCCGTGGCCGCCGGCGATCCGGTGCTCGGCGGTCTCGTGGCAGCCCGGCCCTGGATCCGTCTTCCGCAGTACCTCGATCCGTTCGAGGGGACGGTGCGGGCGATCCTCGGCCAGCAGGTGAGCCTTGCGGCGGCAAGCACCATGGTCGACCGGCTGGTGCGGACGGTGGGCGATCAGGCCCCCGGAAAGGAGTTGCTGGTCTTCCCTCGGCCAGAGTCGGTGGTCGATGTCGGCCAGGTGAATCTGCTGCACCTGGGGTTCACCCGCGCCAAGGCGGCGTCGGTCCTCGGTCTCGCCATGGCCGTGCTCGACGGGACGGTGGACTGGGATCACCTGCGGAGCGCGCCCGCCGCGGAGGCCGAAGCCGCGCTCGACGCGCTGCCGGGCATCGGTCCCTGGACCGCGTCCTATGTCCGCATGCGGACCCTCGGGGACCGGGACGCCTTCCCCGCCGCCGATCTCGGAGTGATCAAGGCGTTCAAGGCGAGGCTTCCCGAAATCACCCCGAAGCAGATTGAGGAGCGGGCCGAGTCGTGGCGGCCGTGGAGGGCGTACGCGACCCTCCATCTGTGGCATTCGCTAAGTTGATTTGGGCTCGTCCGCGAGCATGCGGGCGAGCCAACGGGTCTGGGGGAAGTGGTCGGTGGCGATGACGATCCCGATGGTAATCGGCACGCCGAGCAGAGCGCCCGGGATGCCCCAGACCCAGCCCCAGAACACGATGGAGGCCAGGATCACGGTGGGCGAGAGCGACAGCAGGCGCCCCTGGATCAGAGGGTCCAGGTAGTTCCCGCAGACGATCTGCAGCAGGACCATCCCCGCCAGGATGCCGAGAGGACGGCCCAGGCTCTCGAACTGGACCAGGGAGAACAGCGTCGGCGGGATCACGGCCACGGCCGAGCCGATCGTCGGGATGTAGTTGAGCAGAAAGGCCATCAGCCCCCAGACAAAGGCAAAGTCGAGCCCCATGGCCAGCGAAAAGAGCCACACCGTCACCCCCTGGACGAGGGCGGCCACGGTCCTGGCGACGAGGTAGCGCTGGAACTTCTCGGTGATCGACTCGACCGTCCCGATCAGATCCTGTCCGCGCCGTCCATCCTCGAAAGCCCCCTCGGCCTTCTGCCGGAAGCGGGGCACCTCGTGCAGGCCGAGGATGGCGAGGGCCAGGATCAGCAGGGTCAGGCTGACCGCCGAGGCGACCCCTCCCACGAGCGGCCGGACGAGGTCCGATCCACCGTTTCCCTGCATTCCGGAGAGGTCGAGACCCTTGCTCCGCGCCCAGGCTTCGGCCTGTCCCGAGAGCGCCTGCAGGCGCTGGGCGTACTGGGGCGCCCGCTCGGCCACCGTCTCCCCGCTCCACCAGAGCGCCCAGACGAAGAGGCTGACGAGCGCCAGCAGGGCCAGCAC